>DATHGS010000335.1:0-6594 GCA_035490155.1 Candidatus Methylomirabilota bacterium
CGACCGACACGATGCGCAAGGCCCTGGCGATGGGCGCCACCCGCGGTGTGCTCGTGACCGATGACGTCCTGGCGGGCGCCGACCACGTGACGACGGTGAAAGTCCTGGCGGCGGCACTCTCCGGGCTCGAGTACGACCTGGTCCTCGCCGGCGCCGACACCTCCGACGGCCAGGGCGGCGTCGTCGGTGCCGGGGTGGCGGTCCTGACCGGCCTGCCGTACCTGTCCTACGCATCGAAGATCGAGCCGGACCCTGATGCCCGCGAGGTCCGCGTCCGTCGGATCAGCCCGACCGGCTATGACGTGCTGGAGGCGGCGCTTCCCGCGCTCGTCGTCTGCACCCAGGCACTCGGCGAGCCGCGATACCCGTCGCTCAAGGGGATCATGGCGGCGCGCTCCAAGGAGATCGTGACCAGGTCGCTGGCAGACATCGGGATCGAGGCAGACAGCGTCGGCGGTGCGGTCGCGACGACCGCCCTCGTCGGGTCGGAGGCGCCGCCGCCACGGGCCGCGACACGGGTCGTTCGCGAGGCACCGGACGCGGCCGCCCGCGAGATCGTTGCCTTCCTCGCCGAGCGGAGGATCATCTGATGGCCGGCCTGTGGGTCCTCGGCGAGGTGACGGCCGACGGGACGCTCGCCCGGATCTCGACCGAGGTCGCGACGTTGGCCCGGACGCTTGCCGAGGCGGCCGGCCAGGACGTCGCCGGAGTGGTCGTGGCGGCCGATCCGACCGCTGCCGCGACCGAGCTGGCGACGTACCTGCCCCGCGTTCTTGCGGTGAGCGAGCCGGCCGCCGCGGATCGGCCGTGGTCGATGGTCGCGGCGGAGCGGATCGCGGGCCTGCTGGAGCCCGACACGAAGGAGTTCATGTTCGTCGGGGCGGGTCCGGACGGGCGCGACGTCGCCGGCGCGCTGTCGGCGACGCTCGGCTGGGGTGTTCTCGCCAACGCCCTCGGCGCGACATGGGCCGACGGCGGTCCGGTCGTCGAGATGAGCGTATTTGGCGGCAAGCTGACCACGACGAGCCGCTTTACCGGCCCGACGGGGATCGTCACCGTTCGCCCGAACGTCGTCACCGCGGCGCCCTCGAAGGCGGCCGGCTCCATCGAGGTCGTCGAGGCCGGTGGGGGCGATCTGCGCCAGCCGGCCGTTCGCGTCGCCGAGCGGGTCGTCGAGGCCGGCACGGCCGCTCCGATCGAGGAGGCGAAGGTCATTGTCGCCGGCGGTCGCGGCGTCGGCGGGCCGGACGGCTTCCGGCTCGTCGAGGAGATCGCGGAGGCACTGGGCGGCGCTGTTGGAGCGACGCGGGCTGCGGTCGACGCAGGCTGGATCCCGTACGGCCAGCAGATCGGCCAGACCGGCAAGATCGTAAAGCCGCAGCTGTACCTCGCCCTCGGCATCAGCGGCGCGATCCAGCACAAGGTCGGGATGCAGACGGCCGAGACGATCGTGGCCGTCAACCGCGACCCGGACGCTCCGATCGCCGACTTCGCCGACCTCGTCGTCATCGGCGACCTGTTCGAGGTCGGGCCGGCGCTTCTCGCCGAGCTCCGCGCTCGGTCGGGCTGAGACGGGGCAACCGGGGTGGCCGAGCTCAAGCAGCTGATGGACGCGGCGGCGATCGTGCTGCCGGTCATCGCGTTCCTCGCGCTCGCGACCGCCTTTGCGGTCATCCTCCGCCGGGCCGGGCGCCTGCTTGCCGCGACCCGCGATGTCGAGCGCTTTCGCCGCCAGGTGGGCGACCTCGGCGAGCGGATCGAGACCTCGCTAGGTGAGATCAGCCACCGTGTCGACGCCCTTCGCCGCGGCCAGCTCGACGCCGCCGCGATCAGCGACGACCTGACAGCGTCGCTCGACGCTGTCGGCCTTTATGCCGATGAGGCCCGGGCACTCCAGCCGCCCATCGATGCGGTCCGGATCCGGACCGGGTTGATCAGCGAGCTCGAACGTGCGTCGCGGGCGATTGGCATGATCGAGCACGGCTGTTCGATCCAGATCTCCGCCCGGGCCGGCGCTCGCGGACTCGAGGCCCAGACCGCCATCAAGCGCGGCTATCTCAACGTCCTTCACGCTCGTGAGGCGATCCACCGTCATCGGCTCGAAGCGGCGAACCTGACCCCGGCCGGGGAGCTCCGCCGCCGGGTGGAGCGCCAACCGGCCCCGACCGCGGCTGCCAAGCCGACCGGCACAGAACGCCCACTGGACCACCGGATGTAGTGGTATGCTGCCCACGTACCACAAGCTGTTGTGGTGCTACGAGCAGGAGACCAGATGCGCTGTCCCCATTGCGGCGAGCGGGAGACGCGGGTCGTCGACTCGCGCGATCTCGACGACGCTGCCACCATCCGTCGCCGCCGCGAGTGCGCCGCCTGTGCCACCCGGTTCACGACCTATGAGCGAGTCGAGGCGGCCCGCCTCGTCGTTGTCAAGCAGGATGGCACGCGCCAGGAATTCGACCGCGCCAAGCTGGCATCCGGGCTGCGCAAGGCCCTGACCCGGCGACCTGTCCCGGACGACGCCGCTGAGCAGGCTGCGGATCGAATCGAGGCCGAGCTGCGGTCGGCCGGCTCTACCGAGATCCCGTCATCACGCATCGGCGCGCTCGCCATGGAGGCGCTCGGCGAGCTCGACCAGATCGCCTACATCCGGTTCGCCAGCGTCTACCAGAGCTTCGACGACCTCGAGGATCTCAAGCGGGAGGTCGACAGCCTCTTCGCCCAGCGAGACGAGGAGCCGCCCCGCAGTGAGTGTCCTGTCCGATCGTGACATTCGGGCGGCCCTCGAGGCCGGCGATGTGGTCATCCGGCCGTACGATCCCGCCGATCTCCAGCCGAGCTCGGTCGATCTCCACCTCGACCGGAGCTTCCGCGTCTTTCGCAACAACCGCTACCCGTATATCGACGTCCGCGCGCCGCAGCCGGACCTGACCGAGCTCCTGTCGGTCGCCGACGACGAGCCGTTCGTCCTGCATCCCGGAGAATTCGTCCTCGGTCAGACGCTTGAATGGGTTCAATTGCCCAATAATCTGGTCTCTCGCTTAGAGGGCAAATCGTCCTTGGGCCGTCTAGGCCTGCTAATTCACTCGACAGCCGGCTACGTCGACCCGGGTTGGAAGGGCAACCTGACGCTCGAGTTGTCGAACGTCGCCAACCTGCCGATCGCCCTCTATTTCGGGATGAAGATCGGCCAGATCTCGTTCTTCAAGATGTCGAGCCCGGTCGATCGGCCATACGGCTCGCCGGGTCTCGGCTCGAAATACCAGGGCCAGTCCGAGCCAACGGCGTCGGCCTTCCATCGCGACGCCAGCGGCGAGCGCAAGCCCGGCGGCTGAGCCGCGTGACGATCGTCCGAAATCGTACGGCGGCGGAAGTCACTTGCTTTCGGCCGGGTGCTCCGAATGCGGAATCCGATTTCGGAGCATTGGCCGGGGTCGCGAGAGATGGCGCCACGGACGGCGGCGCAGGCTTGTGTCCGCGACGAGCTGAGGCATGAGCGGCATCAACGACGCAGTGGACTGGGCTCAGGATCTGGGCGGCGGGGTCCGTGTCGCGCTGATCCAGGCGGGCACGTTCCGGTCCGACGCGGGCGCGTTGTTCGGGCCGGTGCCACGGATCCTGTGGGACCGTCTCGTCACCGACGAGATCGACGCCGACAACCGGCTCCTCCAAGCCCTCAACTGCCTGCTGATCGAGACACCGGCGGGCCGCGTCCTCGTCGAGACCGGTATCGGCGACCGACTCGACGACAAGACCCGGGCAATGCGCGGTTACGACGGGCCATGGATCGTCCCCGCCCTGACCGCCGCCGGGTTCGACCCCGCCTCGGTCGATGTGGTGGCCATGAGCCACCTCCATTTCGACCATGCCGGGGGCCTGCTCATGGCCGATGGCTCGCGGGCGTTCCCGCGGGCGACGATCGTCGCCCAGCGCGCGGAGTGGGATATCGCCCTTGGCTCGAACCCGCGCCTCGTCGCGAGCTACGTCCAGCCCGAGCTCCAGCTCGTCCACGACTGGGGCGCCGAGGGCTGGGCCGACGGCGAGCGCGAGCTCCTGCCGGGCGTCTCCGTCGTTCCGACCGGCGGCCACTCGGCCGGCCACCAGGCGATCGTGGTGCGGGGTGGGGGAGCCGGGGCCCGGACGCTCGCCTTCTTCGGTGACCTGTGCATGCGGCCGTGGGCAGCCAACCCGCGCTGGGTGACGGCGTTCGACGATTTCCCGCTCGACTCCGTCACGGTCAAGGGCTCGCTTTTCGCCCAGGCGGCCGACGAGGGCTGGATCGTCGCGCTGTCGCACGAGGTCAACCGGCCGATCGGCAGGCTGGTTCGCGACCGCGACCGGTTCCGCTACGACGACGCCTGAGCTCGATGCGCTCGGAATGAGGCCCACTCATGGGAAACGGCCTCAACGCGCTTGCCCCTCGCAGGTTTCCGCGTGAGCGAACGAAAGACAGCGTAGGGCCCAGCGCGGCCGCCTCGTTCGTCATGAGCCAGCCTCATCTCGCCCGGCGTCGGCTTGGGGACCCACGCGACGCCACTGCACGCTCGTTACTTCGGCAGGATTGCCTCGATCTGCGCCACCGCGTCGGCCTCGGTCAGGGGCGCAAGGACAACCGACCGGATCGCGCCTTCGGGCCCGACGAAGACCTGTGTCGGCAGGCCGGGCGGATGGTAGAGGCGAAAGATGTTGCCGGACAGGTCGGCCGCGATCGTGTAGCCCAGCTGGTAACGCGTGGCGTAGGCCTGGATGTCGCTCTGGCTCGTCTCCTGGACGCTGATGCCGATGACGACCAGGCCGCGATCCGCATAGCGTTCCGCGAGGTCGCGGATGACCGGCGTCTCCGACTGACACGGCGGGCACCACGACGCCCAGAAATTGATCCAGACAGCTTTGCCGCGCAGGTCGGCCAGGCGTACGGGTCGCCCGTTGAGATCGGTCAGCTGGTAGGTCGTGCCGTCCTGCAACGGGACCGAGAGCTCGGGCGCGATCTGGCCGACCCGGACACCGATCTTCGCGCTCGAATCGAGCACGAACTGGGTCGCTTTGGGATCGTTCGGGCTGGGCGGGCCGGTCCTGCCCAGCGGCGTCGTGACGACGACGAGCCCGACGGCGACGACCACGACGGCGACGGCGAGGATCGCCAGCTGCCGTCCGCCGAACGGGCCGATCAGCCCGTGACGTTCGCGCCGATGGGTGAAGCCGGGGCGTTCCGTCGGTGTGTCGGTCACTCAGACACCGGTCAGGAACGGGAAGATGCTCGGGATGCGCGCGAGCCAGTCCAGGAGCATCGCGACGCCGATCAGGACGACGAGGGCGCCCCCGATGACCGATACCGCCTGGCCATGGCGAACGAGCGGCCGGAGGACGCCCGGAGCGCGGTCGTAGACAAGGGCGATGGCCAGGAACGGCAGCCCGAGCCCCGCGGTGTAGGCGACGAGGAGCAGCCCGCCCTGGAGAACGGTCTGGCTGGTCGAGGCGAGCGCGAGGATTCCACCGAGGATCACCCCGATGCACGGCGTCCATCCGATCGCGAAGATGGCGCCGAGCCCGAACGACGCCAGCCAGCCACCGCGTGAGTTGACGAGGCGACCACCGAGCCGTTCGCCGAAGCCCGCCGTCGCTCCGGTGGAACCGGCCGCGCTGGCCGATGCCGCCGACAGCGAGACGGTCCCGGTCGCAGTCGCCAGCGAACCCGAGGCGCCGGCATCGAGCGGCCGCCAGGTCCGTTCGAGCCGTGGGATGCGCAGCACGCCGGCAAGGTTCAGCCCGAGAACGATCAGGACGACACCACCGACCTGTCGAAGGACGGGCAGGTAATCCGAGAGACCTGCCGCGGCGAACGTCGCTGTCACGCCGAGCACGGTGAACACAACCCCGAACCCCGCGACGTAGGCAATCGCGTGGCGGAATGCCGTCCAGTGGCTCGGTCGAGAGCCGGCCGCGGTTGCGGCCACGGCGACGGCGGTCAGCTGGCCGAGATACGCCGGCACGAGCGGCAGGACGCACGGCGACAGGAAGCTGATCACGCCGGCTGCGAAGGCGACGAGGAGCGTCAGATCGGCGGCCATCGTCAGGCGATCCGGCTGGTAGTCGCGTCGAGCGCCTCGGCGAGGAACCGGCGGAGCTTCGCTGGGGAGACGGCGAGCTCGAGCCGCCGACCGCCGAGCTCGACCACGGGAATGACGTCGAAGTTTCGACGCTCGATATCGGGGTCGGCGGTGATGTCGATCTCGTGGACAGTCGCGATCGCCTGGCCGAGCGAGGCGCGGTCCTCGAGCAGACCCTGCAGAGCCAAGCGCGCGTCGTCGCAGAGATGACAGCCCGGACGCGTGAAGAGGAGGATCTGGGGGAGGGGAGCCGCGAACATCTCGCTCGGCATTCTAGGGGAGACTCGCTTTGGGCCATGCGCCGCATCGGGGTACGATGTCGGCCGCGCCCCCGTAGCTCAGTGGATAGAGCGCGGCCGTCCTAAGGCCGGCGTCGGCGGTTCGAATCCGTCCGGGGGCGCCACATGGCGCAGTCCTGACCTCCGCTCAGTCGCGGTTCATCGTCGTGGCGATGTCGGCCTCGTTGCCCACCGCGTCGGCCAGCGTCCAC
>DATHGS010000336.1:0-3496 GCA_035490155.1 Candidatus Methylomirabilota bacterium
GGTTGGCGTGGGCTCTGGGCATGAATCTGGCCAAGGTGGCGGCCTCCGACGCGCCGCCCGTGCTCGGATCTCAACTTCGGACGTCTTCCCCTCGCGGCACCTCGTCGTGGATGCATTCCAACGCGAGGAATGCTGGTGGGAACAGCCCGCGAGCTCACAGGCGGGGAGCCTGGGCTGGGAAGCGCGCCCCGGGCGCACGTCAACTTCGGAGGGTTGCTCCTCGGTGGCGAATCGGAACGGCCGGCGGGTGCTCCGCCGGCCGTCGCTCCGATTCAGACGCTGTATCGGATCAGGGCATCCACGCCTGCCACTTGGCGGAATTGGCGTCGATCCACTGCTTGGCCGCGTCCTCGGGGGTCATGCTCTTGTTCGTGATCGCATCGGCGACCGAGTTCTGGTCCTGGTTGGCCCATTTGAAGTTCTTGATGAACGTGGCCGCGTCGCCGCCGGTGTCCATGAACTTCGTCCGGACGATCTTGTTGAGGATGTACGGCGGGTAGTCGCAGGCGACCTTCTTGAGGTCCGCGTCGCAACCGGTCGTGTACGGGGGGAGATGGATCTGGACGAGCTTGATCTCGGAGAGCAGCCACTGCGGGTCGTAGAAGTAGCCGATCAGAGGGGTCTTGTTCTTGTCGGCCTGCTGGAACGCAGTGATCGTCGCCGCCTCGCTGCCGGAGAACACGTCCTTGAAATTCAGGCCGAGGTTGGTGATCAGGGCCTCGTCGTACTGGACGAACGTCGGGTCGCTCCCGAGGAACTGGCCCTTGTCGCCCGATTCCGAGGTCTTGAACAGGTCGGCGTACTTGTTGAGGTTGTGCCAGTCGGCGAGATCCGGGTACTTGTCGATCATCCAGCCCGGGACGTACCAGCCGATGATGCCGGTGACGCCGTTCGGGCCCGCATCCTGAGCGAGCTTGTCCGTCGCGATGTACTTCTTCTCGAGATCGGGATGGCCCCAGTTCTCGAGGATCACGTCAACCTCGCCCGTCTGGAAGCCCTGCCAGGCGACCTCCTCGGCGAGGGTGCTCGTCGTGACCTTGTAGTTCATCTGCTCGAGCAGGCACTGGGCGACGGCGACGTTCGCGGCGGCGCCCACCCACTGGTTGATCATCATCTTGACTTCGCCCTTGGAACCGTCGCCCTTGCACGTAGCGGCAGCCGCTGCGGCGCTACCTGCAGGCGCGGCGCTCCCTGAGGCGACCGGTCCGCTGCTTTGGGCCGCCACCGTCGGCGCCGGCGTGCCACCCGATGACTTGGCACAGCCCATGACGATCAGGCTGACCACCACGATGCCGGCGACCCGGCGACCCCATCGATCGAGCTCCATGACAGTTCGCTCCTCCTCTTGCCGGTTCAGCCGGCCCTCGCGACGGTCGTTCGCCGTCGGGTTCCCGCCCCCTGGGTGATCCGATCAAGCATGATGCCGAGCAGGACGATGGCGACTCCCGCCGCGAGACCCTTGCCGAATTGCTCCCCCCGAGCGAACCCGGTGATGACGTCGTAGCCTAGCGCGCCGGCGCCGACGAGTGCGCCGATCACGACCATCGACAGGACCATGACGACGCCCTGGTTCGCTGCCAGGAGGAGCGCCTCACGCGACATGGGCAGCTGGACCTTCCAGAGGAGCTGGCGCCGGGTTGCGCCTGATGCCGTCGCCGCTTCGATGACCGTGGCGGGTACGGTCCGGATACCGACCTCGACGAGACGGATCACGGGCGGCGCGGCGTAGATGATTGCGGCGACGATCGCCGTGAAACGGGTCGGATCGAACAGCGCGAGCGCCGGGATGAGATAGACGAACGCCGGCAGCGTCTGGGCCGCGTCGAGGATCGGCCGGAGGACTGCCCGGAGGCGATCGTGGCGGGCCGTCTGGACACCGATTGCGATGCCGACGATCAGCGTGAGCAGCGTGCCGACGAGGACGGTCGTCAGCGTCTCCATCGAATGCTCCCAAAGTCCGAGCAAGGCGATCAGGACCAGGCAGATCGTGGCGATGATCGCCGGACGCCGCCCCGAAACCGTCCAGGCGACCAATGCGACGATCGCGATGAGCAGCCACCACGGCACGGACTTCAGGAAACCCTCCAGCGGGTTGATCACCGCATAAGTCACGCCGTTCTTCGTCGCCAGCGTGAGGCCCTGGAACGTATCGGTGAGCCAGTGCGTGAATTCGTTGACCGGGCCTCGGAAAGAGAACTGGACCGCGTCCGGAAACGCGGTCGCGTCGAGGACGAACGGTGCGGCCAGGCCGATGGCGAGGATCGCAAGCGGAGCCCCGATCGCGAGCCAGCGACCGCCGCGCCGGGCTCGGGCCCGGTTCCGCGGGTCCATCCACTCGCCGGCGGCGAACGTCAGCCGATCGAGGATGATTGCCATGATCACGATGGCGATCCCCGAGTCGAACGCGGAGCCGACATCGTTCTTGCTCAGGCTCTGGACCAGCGTCAGCCCGAGGCCCGGGGCGCCGATCAGCCCGGTGATCACGATCATCGAGAGCCCGAGCATGATCGTCTGATTGATCGCCAGGCCGATCGCCCGCCGTGCCAGCGGGACCTGGACCTTGCGCAGGATCTGGGCGTTCGTCGAACCGAGCGAGCGGGCCGCCTCGACGGTCGTCGGGGACACGCTGCGGATGCCCAGCGACGTGATCCGGATCGCCGCCGGCATCGCGAAGATCAGCGTCGCGATCGTCGAGGGGGTCGCCCCGATGAGGAACAGCAGCGTGATCGGCGTCAGGTAGGCCAGGGTCGGCATGATCTGCATCAC
This sequence comes from Candidatus Methylomirabilota bacterium, assembly GCA_035490155.1. GTDB lineage: Bacteria > Chloroflexota > Limnocylindria > Limnocylindrales > CSP1-4 > CF-46. The sequence continues at coordinate 2,767 of DATHGS010000336.1, forward strand.
GTCGAGGATGGGCGAGAGGATGGCCGACACCCGATCATTCCGCCCTGCGAGGATCCCGAGTGGAAGTCCAAGGGCGAGTGCGATGACGACCGCCGCGAGGATCATGCCCAGCGTCGCCATGCTCTCGTCCCACAGGCCGAGCGAGCCGAGCGACGCGAACCCGAGCATCCCGAGAAGCGCGAGCCGCACGCCGCCGAAGGCGAGGCCGATGGCGCCCGCGAGCCCGATGATGCCCGGCCAGCCAAGCGATGCGATGAGGTTGTTGAAGACGTCGATCAGCGCGGCAACGCTCGCGCGGATGGGCTCCAGGGCCGTCCGGTTGCTGGCGACCGCGTCGTGGACCTGGTTCAGGGTCCGGAACAGCGGCGCATCGTCGTTGTGAGGGAGCGTCCACTGGTTCCGGAACACGACGTAGGCGATGGCGGCCGCGATGCCCAGCGCAGCAACGAGCGCTCGGCGGGCCGCCACCGGATCGGCCAATACGCCGGTCCGATAGCCGATGGCGGTCATCCGGCGTCGGCTCCTGCGATCGACTCGAGGATCGCGGCGCGGTCGACGACACCGAGGAGCTTCCCGCCGTCGACCACCCGGATCGGCTTGTCTGTGGCGGCGGCAACGTGGAGGGCATCGCGGATCACTGTCGCAGCCGGGAACTCCGGTCCGTCGAGCGGATCGCCGGGGTCGACCGGTCGCATGACCCATCGAAGGGTCAGGATGTTCGCCTTCGGCA
>DATHGS010000337.1:0-3258 GCA_035490155.1 Candidatus Methylomirabilota bacterium
TCTCGATGGGCCATAGGTCGGCGTAGGATCGCTTTAGACGGTAAGTGGCGAGCCGGAAATCGGATCCAGGGTGCTGGTCCGGAGGTTAGGCCGAATGGCCTTTCAGTCGCGGCGTGATCGGTCGCGAACCACGGAGTTTGATCGGATGCAGGTCCGACGATCCTGGCTCCTCCTTCTGGCACTGGCCATGACGGTCAGCGCGTGCCGGGCGGCTCCCGGCACCGTCATCGTCGATGTCCGCAACGTGTCGTCGGAGGCGATCACGCTCGTTACTCAGGAGCCGGGTCCGTTTCTCTTCTCGCAGACGGGCACCCATGTCATTCAGCCCTGGAAGGAGGGCATGTGCTTCGCCCACGTCGGTTTGGAGAACGGCCACATCAAGCTCAGCGTCTCTGGCCAAAACATGGCGACTCCGATGACGTACGAGGCGACGACCCCGAATTCGCCCACGGAGATTGGCATTCAGGTCGACGCGGAAGGGCACGTTGTATTCGGTGGGACCTTCCCCGATGACAAGCTGCCGTGCGAGGGCGGCGGGTACTGAACTCGGGTGACATTCCCGAACGCTTTGGCACCAGGGCGTCCTGTGCGTGAACCCCGAGTGGCGACACTCCGTTGGACCCGCATGCGTCGCAGGGCGGTGATCCCTCGACTCACGCTGCTCCAGACGGCTGCCCTCGTTTGTTGCATCTGTCTGGGCGGTTGCGCGCCTTTGAACGCCCCATACACGGCCACCGTCGCGCCTGGTCTGCAGCCGCGCCTGACAGCGCAGGGCGCGATCAGCATCAGTCGCGGATACCTCGACGACCAGACACCTGAGCTTGCAGCACCCGAGCTCCACATTCCCCCGAGGATCACACGCGCCTGGGCGGTACGTGCCAACGAAGCGTCGACGCTCGATGGCTGTATCCCCATCGTCCCGGGCGATCAGATCGTGTGGGTCACGAAGGGCCAGGGCGACTACCTGAACTTGTCCGATCACCCGTGGTCGACGAGGATTGATTGGGCCGATCAGCTCGACCCCAATCCCACCCGACTGATCTGTGAAGCCCCGGGCCCGCAGGGGACGCTCGTGATCGACGACGCGACCGGGGCCATCCTTGGCGTTTACCCAGAGAGCCCTGGATACTGGCACCCGTCAGCTGCGCCGAAATGAGTCGATGGCCTGACGGGTGGCATTGGCGAACACGTAGCAAGGACGGCGCTGCGAGTCGCGATGCCGCCGACGTGCGGCCGTTCCTCGCCAAGTCGGAGTCGGATCGGGCAGGGTCACGTCTGGGAGCCGCCGCCGCCGCTTGATAGGTTTATTGGAAGGCGCCTCGCCGCTATGGGTAGCCGACCAACTCCGGCGCGCGACTTCGAACGTGCGGAAGCCGCTTGGATAGAAGAAGATCCTCGCGATGGTCGTACAGGTTCTCTTCTCGCTCTTCGTTGCAGTCGCCGCGGCATGGTTCTGGCCGTTTCGTGCTCGGCCGGGCCTGTTCGCCGTTCGAGCGCGGCCGGCGGCGCACATGCTGGTTCTCGGTTTGACGGTTCTGTTGATTGGGATCGAACTCGTCAGAATCGGATCAGTCATCGCGGACGTCGGGCAACCAGCAACGTGGACGATCTCGTCGGTGGCCATCCTTCTCTGGGCGGTCATCGTCGCCTTCGGACACCCGGGATACAGCCTCGTCTTGCGCCTGACCGGCGGTCCTGCCGCATCGCGATAGACGCATTGACAATGGCGACCGCGTCCCTGGTCGGGCCGGCGGCCATGTATCGTCGATGCGCCAGGTGCCGTCAGGGTCGGGAGGTGGTCAGAGTGTCGCTTCGATCGTGGATCTCAGGGTTGCTTCGCGGTAACACACGGCGGACGGGCGACCTTCGGCCTCGCCACGAACGACGGGATGCAGCTCGCGAGCGGCACCGGTCGGACGGCCTGCCGGCGTGGACCTCGGCGGATCGACATGTGGCAGGGTCAGGGCGACGCGAGGCCCAAGATGTGGCGAGCGGCACGCCGGGAGAGTTCGGATCACATCGGGTGATCGACGACGGGTAGGGCGACGTGGCGCCACCTTACGTGAGGCAATGACGAAGGAGGCTGACCTCAGCCCGGCTCTTCGTCGCTCGCCGAATCCTTCGACCAGCCGAGGTGTTTTCGTAACCACCCGACCGAGGCGAGATGGTAGGTCGCGACGTCGTCGTAGGTCGGGAGCGCCTCGATTTCCGAGCGCGAAAGATTCGTCCGAACTTCCTCGGCGGTCAGAGTCGACACGTCGTCCGAACGGATCATCACGTCCCGGTGGCCAGCGGTCAGCCTCACCCTGATGCCGTGGAAGATGTCCTCGGCGTCTGAACCAAGCATCTCTCGAACCGTGCCCACCCGAACCCCATCAGCGGTCGTAACGGGGGTCTCGTAGACGACGGCGCGCCACGCAATTGGATTGGTCTCGGGCACGATGCTCTCCTCTCAGAATGACCGACTAACCGGCGTCCACCACGCAGAAGCGGTTGCCCTCCGGGTCCGCGAGGATGATGTAGTCGGCGTCCGGCGGTCGCTTGTCCCAGTGAACCTCGGTGGCGCCCAGCGCCTTCAGGCGGTCGACCTCGGCCGCCTGGTCATCGGCGTACAGGTCAAGATGGATACGTGGCGGGATCCCCAGCTCCGAGTGATGCATGTCAAACGAGAGGTTCGGGCCGATGCCGTCCCTGGGCCGCAGGAGCAGGAAGTCGTCGTCGCTCGGACCCTCGCGCGGCACGTAGTCGAGAGCCGCCGCCCAGAACTCGGTCTGGCGGTGCAGGTCCGCGACGCGGAAGACGATCGATCCGACGCGAATCATCGAGGCCACTGTGCAGCGAGGCGCGCGGCCTCGTCAAACGGAATGGGTAACGTGAACTGAAGCTATGCCGGCGGTGCGCCGCAGGACAACGGCGGGAACGATACGAAGAGCGCAAACAGTCCGAGAACGGCCGCCACGATCCAGACCGCAGCGCCGACGACCAAGGCGACGACGCGTCGCCCATGCAGCGCCGGACCCCAAGCAGCCGCGGCCGAGATCGCGAACCCGATCCCCAATACGAACGCCGTCGGCAAGATGCGTGGGACGACCTCGAGCGGACCCGTGGCCGGGCGGCAATCCACGAAGGTGATGGCGGACGCGAGCCCGAGGACAACGACGAGGCCCGTGACAATGGAAGTGCCCGCTACCACCAGACGGGCGAGCCGCGGGCTGGTCGAGCTCGACCCGGCTAGCGCCGCCGCACCGGGTGCGATCG
>DATHGS010000338.1:0-2350 GCA_035490155.1 Candidatus Methylomirabilota bacterium
CCGGGCTGGATCGGGGACGTGGCCGCGCAATTCAGCAGGTATTGCGGCTCGGCGACGATTGTGTTGCCGCTCCAGAGACGCTCGACATAGACGGGACATGGATCGAGCGGCACCGGCTGGTCGCCGTTGTTCCGGAGCGTCAGTTGGTAATGCAGCGTCTCGCCGGCAACGACAACCGATGGGACCTCGACATGACCTACGAGATCGGCCCACGGCGGTGGGCTCGGCTCGGGTGCCTCTGCGGCCTCGATCGGGGCGACGGTCATCACGGACCGGTCGGCGGCCGAATCACATCTCGGCGCAGCAACATCCATCGCCAGGCGCCGAGTCGCGGAACCCGGCAGGCCGACGACGAGCGTGGCCGACGGGCCCGGGTCCGTGCCGCACCAGTTCGACCAGTAGACGGAGAAGCCGGCCTGCCCGACGAGCAGCGCCTCGTGCTCGGGCGGGAGAGGCAGGCCGGGCTCGATGACGACCGCTGCCGGCGAGGGGTTGGGGATCGGTCCGATGTCGATCGCCATCGCTCGCCCGCGCGCGTCAAGGACCGACACCGTCGCGACGCCGGAGAGGACGCACATCGGGGCGCTTGCGTCCGGCTCGCTCATGACGATGCCGCCCTGGAGGGAGCCTCCGCCTCCGCTCCAGCCCGTGAACCGAAGGTCCAGGGCGTCGGCGGCGCAGGTCGGGAGGCCGGCCGTCGGTCGCTCGGACGGAGGCGGCGATGGGGCCGGCGTCGCGTCGATCCAGGCGACCACTCCGGGTGCCAGGGTCGAGCCAGCGGTGGCGGTGGGCGCTGCGGCGGCAAGCGACGAGCCTGAAGCCGCCGACGACGAAGTCGCCGACGCGCCGCGCGGCACGCCGGACGGCCGAAGGACCAGGACGGCGGCGACGACCAGGGACGCGGCGACCGCGGCCATCACCGCGGCGGGGACCTGGGCGCGGGGCGCGATCCGCTTATCCACGAGAGCCGTCCTGTCGGGGCGCGACCGCCGATCTCGCCGGGACATCGCCGCCGACCTCGATCGCCTCCACGCACCGACTGACGATCGCCACTTGCGAGGCGTGATGGGCAGATGAATCCCCGAGCGCGAGCGGGCGTTTTGACGAAGATCGATTCTTTTCTCTTGCTCCCAGTTACCACCGGGATTACTATCTGCCACCCGTCGGGTAGCGCGACCGTCGGGGCCCATCGACAGCGGAGGATCAACAGCGAGGGTTCCCGACATGTCCGAGCACTGGCCAGAGTTCGGTTCCGACCAACCGAACGTCGAACCCGAGGCGACCGGTTCGTCGAGCGCGAACGGCGCCCATCCCGAGGAGGCGGTAGCCGTCGCCGAGGGGGCCGCTGAAGATCCGGTTGCCGCCGAAAGCGGAACGGCCGACGGGTCGCCGGCAGTCGCCGAGATCACCGACGAGAGCGCGACTTCCGAGGCCACAGGTGACGTCGCCGTCGCGACGGACGCCGGTTCCGACGATGGCGCCACAGTTGCGGCTGCGGCCGACGATCGGCCCGCGGTCGAGGCCACTGCAGACGATGGCGTTGCGGTTGCGGCTGCGGCCGACGAGGGATCCGCGGCCCAGGCATCGGCCGACGAGGGGCCCGAGTTGCTCGTCGAGCTTGCTCGCGTGATGCAGGAAACGGTCGCCCGCCAGCGGGTCCGGATCGTCGAGGACGCCGAGCGTCGTCGCCTGGCTCATCTCGAGCAGGTCCGTGCCCGGGAGGCGTCCGAGGCCGACCGCATGCGCGAGCTCGCCGCCGAAGACATGAAGGCCATCGAGTCCTGGGCCGACGGTGAGAGGCAACGCATCCAGCTCGAGCGCCATCGCCGTGCGACGGAGCTCCACGAGGATCTCGACCTGAGCCTGGCGGAGCATCGCGCGAAGATCGAGCGCGAGATCGAGGGCGTCGACAAGGCGATTGCGGCCTATCGAGCCGAGGTTGACGCATTCTTCGAGGGTCTCGATCGAGAGACCGACGTGGTCCAGATTGCGCAGCACGCGGCATGGCGCCCGGTCTTCCCGTCACTGGATGCGATCGTCGAACCCGTTGCGGTCGCTGCGGCCGAGACGCCGAAGGCTGAGCCGTCGACGACCGACGTGCCTCCGTCCGGATCGGACGACAACGGTGCCTCGGGGACCGGTGCCGGCGCCGGCACCAGCGAACCGACGGTGGTCGGCGTCATGGATCCGGCGGCGTCGGCCGAGCCGGCCGAGTCGTGGGCGGCGACGCCCGAGACGAGCCCCGAGCCCGTACCGGTCGAAGCATCCGGCGAGGCAGACCAGGGCGGCGAGGCACATGAACCGGCCGAGCCGGTTGCGGCGACGGCCGGCGCCAGTCACAGCGCAGTCA
>DATHGS010000339.1:0-2858 GCA_035490155.1 Candidatus Methylomirabilota bacterium
GCATCCGGCCGATCATGCGCATTTCGAATCAATCGGCGCGTTGGCGCGCGGGGGCGACTGCGGTGCTGTTCCTGATGCTGACAGCATGTTCGTCGAGCGTCCCCTCAACGGCTCCATCGCCCACTGCGGTGCCCACGCCCGTCATCACGCCGGATCCGCATTTGACCGACCCGGCCACGGCCGATGCGATCTTCGACGTGATCAGGCGGGCGGGTCTGCCGCTCACGGTGACCAATGCGACGGGCGGCGACGCGAATTCGCCGATCGTGAAGCAGATCAACGCCGCCATCGACAACTGGCCGCTCGTGATCAGCCAGTACAGGAACAGCGCGACCCTTCGCGCGGCGGTCAAGTGGAATCCCAAACTCCCGCCGGCCGACGGCAGCCCGCCATTCGTCTTCGTCGGGCTCAACGTCCTGGTCGCCTTCGGGCCGACGGTCGGGAACCCGCTGCCGCCGGACGCGATCCGTCAGGCGCAGGCGACGCGCCTCGTCGAGGTCATCGACCCGCTCCTGTGGCCGCTCGAGCAGCGCTCGGTGACGCCGGTCCCCGTCAGGACCGCCGTGGCCGCCTCGCCCGCGCCTGCCGCGTCGAAGCCTAGCCCGAAGCCGAGCCCGAAGCCGAGCCCCAAGTCGTGACGACAGCGCGCAATCGCCCGGCGGGACGGCCGGGCGAGGACGTCTCGGATCTCGACAAGCGGATCATCGAACACCTCCAGCAGGATGGCCGACGACCGTTCACCCAGATCGCCGCCGACCTCGGCGTCTCGGAGGCAGCCGTCCGGGCGCGGACGAACCGCCTGGTCGAGCGCGGGATCCTCCAGGTCGTCGGTGTCACCGATCCCCTCAAGCTGGGCTTCCAGCAGATGGCGATGATCGGGATCCGCTGCCACGCGGACCGGCTCATGGAGGTCGCATCGCGCGTCGCCGAGTTCCCGGAGGTCGATTACGTGGTCATCACGGCGGGCACATACGACATCCTCATCGAGACCGTCTGCGAGGACAACGAGGGCCTGCTCCGCTTCCTGGCCGAGCGACTCAGGACGATCGACGGCGTTCGGGACACCGAGACGTTCGTCTACCTGAGGATGGTCAAGCAGTCTTATCAATGGGGCACTCGGTAGGAAACGGAGCCCCGACCAGCGTCGGATAAGATGGCTCTCACCGGGACGCATCTGGGCACAATTCCGGTGACAGCGAATGAGGTCCACCCGTGCCGGTCGAACCGGTCCTGACGCTCATCCTGTTCGCCGTCGTGGCCAACCTCGTCGTGATGGGCGCGATCATCGTCCCGCCCTTGCTCGGCCGGCGAAGCCCGCTGCAGATCGGTCACGGGATCGACACCGCCGACGGGCTCACTGGGGGCCTCGGGATCCTGAACGGCGATACCACACCCTTCGAGCCGGATGGCGTGCCGTCGGGCGCCTACGATCGTGTCGTCCGGATCGTGAGCTGGGTCTTCATCCTGGCCACCTCGACGATCGTCGCCATCACCGGCCTGTGGCGGGAGACGCAGCCGTCGATCTTCGCCCTCCTCGCGCTGGCGGGCATCTTCGTCCTCATCGTTCACGACCTGCTTCCGCCGACGGGTCTCGGTGCGGCCAAGTTCGTCGTCGAGGGAAGCGTGGCCATCACGTTCGCGACGCTCCTGGTCCTCCTGACCGGCGGCGACAAGAGCCCGTTCTTCTTCACCTTCCCGCTCATCGTCGGCGGTGCCGCGCTCGTCGTCACGCCGCGAGTGACGTTCGGGCTCGCTGCGGTGGCGAGCCTCGGCTATCTCGTCGCCGTCACCGTGCCCGGCAATGGCCCGATCACGACGAACACCGTGGCGATTGTCGGGATCAACCTGACGGCCCTGGTCCTGCTGGCCTATGTCGCGATGGTCATCGCCCGGGAGCAGCGTCGCGCTCGAGACGCCGCGATTCGCCTCTCGACGATCGACTCGCTGACGGGCCTCTACAACCGGAGCTACTTCTTCGCGGCCGTCGACCGGGAGATCGCCCGGAGCGCGCGCTCGAATCGGGGCTTCTGCCTGCTGATGATGGATCTCGACGAGCTCAAGCCGATCAACGACAAGTACGGCCACTACTTCGGCGACCGGGTCCTGCGCGGCGTCGGTGAGGTCGTCCGGAACGGCGTCCGACGGATCGACACGGCGGCTCGCTATGGCGGCGACGAGTTCGTCGCCCTCCTCCCGGAGACGGACCCGACCGGCGCGCACGTCCTTGCCGAGAAGGTGCGGATCGGCGTCACGGAGCTCGACATCTCCGTGTCGGGCGTCCGCATCGAGGCCTCGATGTCGGTCGGCGTCGTGAGCTTCCCGGAGGATGGCCGGACGAGCGATGAGCTGATGATCAGCGCCGATCAGGCGATGTACGCCTCGAAGCGCAGCGGCAAGAACCGGGTCATGGGCCTGCCGGTCGCGGTCGGCGGCCGCCCGGACGACTCGGTGTAGCATCGGGCCATGCCCGAGCACAAGGCCGAAGCGGAGCGTCCCGATCCCGCGCGACAGCCCGGGTTCTCGACCCGCGCGATCCGGGCGACGCACCGCGTCCCGCCCGTCGACCAGCGCCCGACCTCCGTCCCGATCTACCAGACCGTCACCTTCTCGAGTAACGACGCCGCGGAGCTCGGCGCGGTCCTGACCGGCGCGATACCCGGCTACGCCTACAGCCGCATCGACAACCCGACGGTCGCGGCGCTCGCAGCCGCCGTCGCCGAGCTGGAGGGGGCCGAAGCGGGTTTCGCGCTGGCCACCGGCATGGCGGCCATCCACGCCGCGATCCTGTCGGTCGTCTCGTCGGGCGACCGGATCGTCGCGACTCGCGCTGCCTACGGGACGACGCGGGCCCAGTTCAG
>DATHGS010000340.1:0-3234 GCA_035490155.1 Candidatus Methylomirabilota bacterium
CGCGAAGTAGACCGACCGACGACCGACCGGCACCTTGTACCCGATGAGCCTCCAGCCGGGTCGCACGGCCTCGATCGCGTCCGGCACGACCTGCCGGACGATCGCCCGGAGCGCTTCGGCGATGGCGCGCATCGCTGGGGGATAGGGCTCGAGGAACGCCTCGGTCGGGATCGTCTCCATCTCGGGCATCTTGCACCAGCCTTCCGGACGGTCCGTGTCAGGAATATGCCGTGGAGGCTTATCGACCGGCTCGCGATATCGAAGATTGCCTTCATACGGGGCGAATATCGGCCGGGCGAATGGCCGAGCCCTGTAGCACCCAATGCGCTGCATCCGCCGCCGGTCCAGCATTCGATTAAGCCTGGGGAGAATATTGGGGCCGGCGGCATCGCGCGACACGGGCCGCGCCACGGCGCGCCGCCCCGCGTTGACGCGTTTCGCCGGCTCGCCGTACAATCCCGACGAATTCACTCGGGATTGAGGACCGTTCACTGACGCACCCGACCAGCCGGCCAACCTTCCACGGCAGCGGCGCCGTCTCCTTTTCGACGAAGGGCGAATACGGCGTCCGGCTGATGGTCCAGCTCGGTCGCCATTTCGGGACCGGGCCCGCCAGCCTCGCCGAGATTGCCGCCGAGGAGGACCTTCCCAGGGCCTACCTCGAGCAGCTCGTCATCAGCCTTCGCGACGCCGGCCTCGTGGCCTCGACCCGCGGCGCCCACGGCGGCTACGAGCTCACCCGGAACCCGGGCGAGATCCGGATGGGCGAGATCCTGCGGGCCCTCGAAGGCCCGATCGCGCCGATGATCTGCGCCACCGACGATCCCGAACACGCCACGATCTGCGACCGCAGCTCACGCTGCACGGTCAACATCCTGTGGGTTCGCGTCCGAGACGCCGTCACCGGCGCCCTGGACGGGATGACCCTGGCCGACCTCGTGCCGCCGCGCGGCTCGATCGGCGACGGCCAGACCGCGACGACCGCTTCGCCCGCCACCCTCGACCCAACCACCACCCTGACTGGAGTCCTGACCTCATCGTGACCGCTCAGACAGCCGCCACAGCCGCCACCAACGCCGGCTCCGCCGACGACACCCTCGTCATCCGCGGCCTTCGCGTCGCGCCGATCGCCGACCGCGAGCACGAGATCCTCCAGGGGATCGATCTCGACGTCGGCAAGGGCGAGGTCCACGCGATCATGGGCCCGAACGGCTCGGGCAAGACGACCCTCGCCTACGCGCTGATGGGTCACCCGTCCTACGTCGTGACCGGCGGCGAGGTCCACTGGAAGGGCCGCGACATCCTCAAGCTAAGTCCGGACAAGCGGTCCCGGCTCGGGATGTTCCTGGCGTTCCAGTACCCGACCGCAATCCCCGGGCTGTCGGTCGCGAGCTTCATCCGATCGGCCCTCAACGCCAAGCTGCTCGGGATCGACAATACCGGCGACGTCGACCCGACCGACCCCCAGAAGGGTGGCATCAGCATGCGCGACTTCCGCAACAAGATGCGGGAGAAGATGGCGATCCTGAAGATGGACGAGGGCTTCGCCGCCCGATACGTCAACGAGGGCTTCAGCGGCGGCGAGAAGAAGCGGCTCGAGATGCTCCAGATGGCGGTCCTCGAGCCCGAGATCGCGATCCTCGACGAGACCGATTCGGGGCTCGACATCGACGCGCTGCGGATTGTTGCCGAGGGCGTCAACGCGATGCTCAACCCGGATCTCGGGGTGCTCCTGATCACCCACTACCAGCGACTGCTCAACTACATCACCCCGGACCAGGTCCACGTCCTCGCCCAGGGCCGGATCATCAAGAGCGGCGGCAAGGATCTCGCGCTGCGACTCGAGGACGAGGGCTACGGCCCGATCCTTCGCGAGGCCGGCCTCTCGCCCGACGCGCCCGACGAGGCTCTCCTCGTACCGCAGGCACCCGTCGGCGCCGATCCCGAGCCGGTGGAGGCTGCCCGCTAGCGGGCAAGAAGGACCGATGGCAATCGAAGCCACACCTTCGACGTCGGCTGCTTCATCGGGCGCCGATGCGCCCGTATCGGTCGGTTTCGACCCGCACGTCGTACGCCGCGATTTCCCGATCCTCGGGCGCCGGATCAACGGCCGTCCACTCGTCTACCTCGACTCGGCCTCGTCGTCGCAGAAGCCGGCTGTCGTCATCGATGCCGTCGATCGCTACTACCGCGAGTACAACGCCAACGTCCACCGCGGGATCTACACGATCGGCGAGGAGGCGACCGCAGCCTACGAGCGGGCTCGCGTCCAGGTCGGCCGGTTCATCAACGCCCCGGACAGCCACGAGATCATCTTCACCCGCAACGCGACCGAGGCGATCAACCTCGTCGCCTACTCGTGGGGCCGCAGCAACATCAATCGCGGCGATCCGATCCTGCTGACCGAGATGGAGCACCACGCGAACCTCGTCCCGTGGCAGCTACTCGTCCAGGAGCGTGACGGCGATCTCGAATTCATCCCGATCACGGACGACGGTCTGCTGCGACTGGACGTTTTCGAGGTCCTCCTCCGCCTGAAGCCGAAGCTCGTCGCGTTCACCCACGTCTCGAACACGCTCGGGACGATCAACCCGGTCGTCGATATGACCGAGATGGCCCATGCCGCCGGAGCGCTCGTCCTCGTCGATGGTGCCCAGGCCGTGCCGCATGTGCCTGTCGATGTGCAGGAGCTGGGCGCCGACTTCTATGCGTTCAGTGGCCACAAGATGCTCGGCCCGATGGGTTCCGGTGCGCTGTGGGCGCGGCGCGAGCTGCTCGAGGCGATGCCGCCGTTCATGGCCGGCGGCGACATGATCCGCGAGGTCCATCTCCGCCGGTCGGAGTGGAACGACATCCCCTGGAAGTTCGAGGCGGGCACGCCGGACATCGCGGCCGGCATCGGGCTCGGGGCCGCCGCGGAGTACCTGGGGCAGCTGGGCATGGACCGGGTTCGCGAGCACGAGCGCGAGCTCCTGACCTACGCCTTCGCCGCGCTCGAGCGCGAGCACCCCGACGTGATCCTGTACGGCCCGATGGACGCCGGCATCCGGTGCGGCGTCATCCCGTTCAACGTTCCCGGTGTCCACCCGCACGACGTCGCCCAGGTCCTCGACCGATCGGGGATCGCAGTCAGGGCCGGGCACCACTGCACGATGCCGCTCCACGAGCGCCTGGACCTTGCGGCGACAGCCCGGGCTAGCTTCAACGTCTACTCGACCCGTGAGGACATCGACG
>DATHGS010000341.1:0-2789 GCA_035490155.1 Candidatus Methylomirabilota bacterium
CACCGGGAAGCTCAGGATCCGGAGAACTCGCGAGTGGAGCACCGGCAGGATCCAGCGCCGGCGGGCCGCGGGCGTGGCGACTCGGAGAAGGAGCGTCACCGGCCCGCCGAGGGCGACGAGCGGCGCGGCAACGAGCGTCAGCAGGATGTGCTGGACCATGTGGATCGAGAAGAGGCTCGTGTCGTAGCGCTCGATCCCTGACTGGAGGGCGATCGCGATCGCGAGCAGGCCGGCGAGGAAGAACACGGACCGACGACGCGGGACGGGGTTGGCGGGGTGCGCCGCGTTGACCCGCCGTACGGCGCGCGTCCACAGCCAGGCCGCCGCCACGAGCGGCAGGATCAGGGCTGGCTCGAACGACCAGCCGAGGGCGAGATTGAGGATCGTAGGAGGATCGGCCGGCACCGGACCGTGGGCCAGCGCGGGAGCGGCGGCGACGCCCGCAACCAGGAACCCGGCGACGAGCATGCCACCCAGGCGGACGATCGCGCGGCGCAGAACCCGCGACCGATGACGGAAATCGTGGCTCACCGGCGCATCGTCCCACGCTCCGCCAACGTCGGCAGCGTTGCGCTCCGGGCCAGCGCTCCGGGTATCATGGGCGGCGGTTCGGCCAGGGCCGGACGGCGGCCCACGCGGCCGGACACGACCTCCCAACGGTATGCACCCCGCATGGGTGTCCGCCGTCGTCGTTCGAGTCGAGGACATTGATGTCGAGCAGCCCCGGGACGAGGCCATCGTCCGGATCGATCATCCTCGGGATCGTCGCCGTCGCCCTGCTGGGTGCGGCGGCCGCCTGGCTGGTCCTGAACGGATCCCAGGTGATCCAGAGCTTCTTTCCGCCGGAGCCCAAGACGGCCCAGGGCCACGCGATCAAGGACCTGTACGACATCGTCTTCGCGATCGCCGCGGTCATCTTCTTCCTCGTCGAAGGGCTCATCATCTGGTCGGTCATTCGGTATCGACGCAAGCCGGGTGACGATGAGCTGCCGCCCCAGACCCACGGCCACAATCTCGCCGAGGTCATCTGGACGGTCATCCCGACGATCATCGTGTTCTTCCTGTTCTTCGTGTCGTGGCGGACGCTCAACACCGTCGAGGCCCACACGCCGAAGCCCGACCTGCTCGTCAAGGCGGTCGCCGCCCAGTTCCAGTGGTCCTTCGAGTACCTCCCCGCCGACGCGCCACCCGACGCCAAGCCCCTCTTCACGGTCAACCTGCCGGTCGGCGCCGACGGTGGCCTGACCCTGCCGGCCGGCAAGACGACCCATCTCTACCTGAGCAGCCCGGACGTCATCCACGCCTTCTACGTCCCGCAGTTCCTGTTCAAGCGGGACGTCATCCCGGGGGTCGTCAACCAGTTCGACCTGACCCTGGACGCGACCGACGCCGGCCAGACGTTCCGCGGCCAGTGCGCGGAGCTGTGCGGGATCGGTCATCGGGTCATGATGTTCGAAGTCCACGCCCTCGCTCCTGACGCTTTCGATGCCTGGTACCAGGGCAAGCTCACCGAGGCCGCGGCCACCCCGACGCCGGTGCCAAGCGGCGCCGCCAACGGCCCCAAGCTCGACCTCGTCGCCCAGAACGTGAAGTTCGACAAGACGGAGCTGAGCGCCGCGGCCAACACCCCGTTCACGATCCATTTCGACAACCGCGATCCGGGGACCGCCCACGACGTCGACATCCTCGACGCGAGCGGCGCGAAAGTCTTCGACGGCAAGGACTTCCCGGGCCCGGCGGCCCAGGATTACGGGCTCGGGGCGCTCCCAGCGGGCACCTACAAGTTCGAGTGCTCGATCCACCCCGCACTCATGTTCGGCACGCTCACGGTCCAGTAAGGAGCAACGATGGCGACCACCGCGCTGACGCCCGCCGCCTCCGCCTACCGGAGCGGCCTGTATGAGTGGCTGACGACGACCGATCACAAGAAGATCGGGATCCTCTACGTCGTCAACTCGTTCATCTTCTTCTTCCTCGGTGGGATCCTCGCCCTCGGCATTCGCACGGAGCTGGCCCTGCCCGGCGTGCAGTTCGTCGACGGCGAGGTCTACAACCAGCTCTTCACGATGCACGGGACGACGATGATCTTCCTGTTCATCATCCCGATGCTGGTCGGCTTCGGGAACTACGTCGTGCCGCTCCAGATCGGCGCACCGGATATGGCGTTCCCCAGGATCAACGCGCTGTCGTTCTGGATGCTGCCGCTGGCGGGCATCCTGCTCTTCCTCGGCTTCATCACCGGCGGTGCCGCCTCCGCCGGCTGGACGAGCTACGCGCCGCTCTCCGAGGACCGGACACTGGCCTCGGTCGGGCCCGGCCAGGACCTCTGGATCATGGGCCTGACGCTCATCGGCACGAGCTCGATCCTGGGCGGGATCAACTTCCTCGTCACGATCTTCAAGATGCGCGCACCCGGCATGACGATGTTCCGGATGCCGATCCTCGTCTGGACGGTCCTCGTGACGAGCATCCTCCAGGTCATGGCCACGCCGGTCCTGACGAGCGCCCTGATCATGCTCTTCATCGACCGGAACTACGGCGGCCACTTCTTCGACCCGAGCAACGGCGGCATCGCCATCCTGTGGCAGAACATCTTCTGGTTCTACTCACACCCGGCGGTCTACATCATGGTCCTGCCGGCGATGGGAATGATCAGCGAGATCCTGCCGGTCTTCAGTCGCAAGCCGCTCTTCGGCTACAAGGCGTTCGTGTTCGCAACCGCCGGCATCGGAGCGCTCGGGTTCTCCGTGTGGGCCCACCACATGTTCACGACCGGCCTTGTCTTCCTG
>DATHGS010000342.1:0-2968 GCA_035490155.1 Candidatus Methylomirabilota bacterium
GAGCCCGCCTGGTCCCCGTCCAGCCTCGTGAATCGGTTCGCCGTGGTGTCGGCCGGTCGATCGTAAAGGTCGGCGCGCGCCTGGCTGGCGAGCCATCCCTGGAGCTGGCCCGATTCCGTTGAGGGGGTCGGGTCAGCCCCCCACCGCAGGAGAACCACCGTGTTCAGCGTCGCCCATGAGCTGAAGGCCTCGTACGCCTTCATCGAGCGCAACTTCTTTCTCACTCGCCGCTACTGGGGCTGGGAAGTCGCCTTCCTGGTCTATTCGGTGGCGGGCGCTCTCTCGATCTCGCTCATCGGTGCGGACCAGGGCAACCCCCGGTTGATCCTGCTGCTGATGGTGGGCGCGATCTTCTGGAACTACCTGTCGGTCGTCTTCTCGTGGATCGCCGAGACGATCAGCGTGGAGCGCTGGGAGGGCACGCTCGAGTACACGATGATGGCCCCGATCCATCGCTGGTCGCAGCTCCTCGGCTCGGTCATCTACGCGATGGTGTACGGCCTGGTTCACACGGGCGTCATCCTCATCGTGCTCATCCTGTTCTTCCCGCAGCTGGACTTCACGGGCGCCAACCCGTTGACCGTCGGGGCCTTCATGGTCCTCGGGTCGTTCAGCTTCGTCGGGATCGGGATGATCGCGGCGATCCTGCCGCTGCTCTACGTCGAGCGTGGCGCCCAGATGACGTTCGTGCTCCAGTCGTGCCTCCTGCTCGTGTCGGGTGTCTACTACTCGATCGACGTCCTGCCGGGCTGGATGCAGGTGCTGTCGCACCTGTCGCCGGCGACCTACGTCCTGCACGGCGTCCGTGCCGGACTGATCGACGGCGCGCCGGTCGGCGACCTGTTCGGCGACGTCTGGCCGCTCCTCGTGATGGGCGCGGCGCTCATCCCGTTCGGACTGTGGGCCTTCGGCCGGGCGGAGCGCTACGCCAAGCGGACCGGCAAGCTGAAGAGGGTCGGGTGAGTCTCGTGACACTCGCTCAGCTGGGGTGGTCGGCGGCCTTGGCCGCCGACCACGCTTCCCACGCGGCGGTCGGGCGCGAGCCTGCCAGGATCCTAGCGGAGGATCGCGGGTCGTACGTGGTCAGGACGGCCACGGGCGAGCGGCGGGCCGCGATCACCGGTCGTTTCCGGCACGAAGCCGGTAGCGACGGGTCGCTCTTGCCCGCTGTCGGCGACTGGGTCGCCATCGATGGCGCCCATGACGACGCCGCGATTCACGCCGTACTGCCGCGGCGGACGGCCATCATTCGCCAGGCGTCCGGCAAGCGAACCGCGGCCCAGGTCGTCGGGGCGAACGTGGACGTCGTTTTCATCGTCGTCTCGCTCAATCTCGACCTCAACATGCGCCGCCTCGAGCGCTACCTCGCGGTCGCGTGGGAGAGCGGCGCCGAGCCGGTCGTGGTCCTGTCCAAGGCCGACCTCGTCGACGACCCATCGCCAATCCTCGCCGAGGTCGAGCGCGTCGCGGTCGGCGCGACGATCCTGACGGTCAGCGCCGTCGACGGCCGCGGAATGGACGAGGTCCGGGCGCGGATCGGCTCGGGCCGGACGGTCGCCTTTGTTGGCTCGTCCGGAGTCGGCAAGTCGACGCTGCTCAATCGACTCGCCGGCGAGGAACGGGCCGTGGTGAAGGAGATCCGCGAGGACGACGCTCGCGGCCGCCACACGACGACCCGGCGCCAGCTCCACATCCTGCCCGAGGGGGGCATGGTCCTCGATACCCCGGGCATGCGCGAGCTCGCCCTCTGGGATCCCGACGGGATCGAGCAGTCGTTCCCGGAGATCGACGAGCTGGTGATGACCTGCCGCTTCGGCAACTGCCAGCACAACGGTGAGCCCGGCTGCGCCATCGCGGCGGCGCTCGCATCGGGCTCACTCGAGCCTGGCCGGCTCGAGGCATGGAACAAGCTCGAACGTGAGGCACGTCATCAGCTTCGGCGCGTCGACGCCTTCGCCCGAGAACAGGAACGCCGCAAATGGAAGGCGATCAGCAAGGCCGTCGATAAGCGCTTGGCAGCGAAGTACGGACGGGAGGGACGATGATGTCGGCCAACATCGACCGAGAGGTCCGATTGCCGGATGCGCCGCCCATTGCGGGCCTGCACTTCCGGACCTTCGATCCTGACCGCGACTACGAGGGCCTTGTCGCGCTCCTGCGGGAGGCGCATCTGGCCGATGGGATCGACTGGATCCCGACGGTCGAGAACCTCCGCGCCGAGCATGAGCACGGCGGCGAGTTCGACCCGCGTCGCGACCTTCTCGTGGCCCTCATCGACGGGGCGATCGTTGGCGCCACCGAGACGAACGTCCGAACCCGCGACTTGGGACCGCACCACCATGTCGAAGGCTGGGTGCGTCCTGCGTTCCGGCGGTGCGGCATGGGCCGGGCGCTCCTCCACTGGGCTGAGGCTCGTGCGCGTGATGTCGCCCTAGTCGACGGTCGGACCGGCGAGCGGACTCTGGGCAGCTGGCCAGACGAAGCGCAGGCGGGAGCGGTCGCCCTCTACGAGAGCGAGGGCTATTCGATCGCCCGGTACGGCTTCCTGATGGTCCGCGACCTGACAGAACCGATCGCGGACCTGCCGCTCCCCGACGGTCTCGACGTGCGGCCCGTTATCGACGCGGATCATCGCCGGATCTGGGACGCCGATGCCGAGGCGTTCCGCGACCACTGGAACGCCGGAGAGCGGACGGAGGCCGACTTCGAAGGGTGGTTCGCCAGCCCCGAGCTCGACACGAGCCTGTGGCGCGTTGCCTGGGACCGCGACGAGGTTGCAGGCTCGGTGATGAACTTCATCTACCCGGCGGAGAACGAGGCCCTCGGGGGGCGGCGCGGATGGCTCGATCATGTCAGCGTCCGCCGGCCGTGGCGTCGGCGGGGCCTGGCATCGGCGTTGATCGCCGCATCGATGCGGGGGCTCCGGAACGCGGGTATGACCGAGGCTGCGCTAGGCGTCGACGCCGAG
>DATHGS010000343.1:0-5224 GCA_035490155.1 Candidatus Methylomirabilota bacterium
CCACGACTACGCGAAGCTCGGTCGATATGTCGAGGGGTTCGTGTCGATCGGGGACGCCGTCTGCGCCCTCAACCCGGTGTACGGCCAGGGGATGACCGTCTCGGCAAACGCCGCGACGCTCCTGGATACATGCCTTCGGGAGCAGCCCGATCGCGCCGACGGGGACGTGACCGGGCTGGCGAAGCGTTTTCACCGCCGGCTCGCCAGGGTGATCGCCGATCCGTGGTTGCTCGCGACCGGAGAGGACCTGCGCTATCCGGAGACAACCGGCGCCGAGCCGACCCTGGCGATGCGCATCACGCGACCGTATCTCGACCAGGTGATGATGCTGTCGCGAGACGATCCGTCGGCCTACCTGACCGTCGTCGAGGTGCTCCACCTCCTGAAGCCACCCCGGTCGCTCTTCCGTCCCGGGATCCTCGCTCGGGTCCTGCCCAGACTCGTTCGTCGGGTTGGCGCGCGTAGGCGGCGCACGGTTCGCTGATTCGGGTCACGGCTCGCCGGCCGAGGGTTCGGCCGGATTCGTCCGGTCCTGGCGCCGTGCCCGGACATTCGCGTAGATGGCCGCCGCGCCGATCAACACGACGCTGACCACGAACGCGACATACAGCCCGCTGGTCGGGCGGGTCCAGTCGATGCTGCCGGCAAACAGGGCGACGATCGCGAGCTGCGCGATCGCCCAGGTGAACGCCACGACGCCCGCGGGCCCGAGCCGCGTTCGATCGTTCTCGTAGAGGGCCTGCACCCCGGTCAGGCTCAGCCCGATCAACCACGCCCCGACCGCGCGTGCCGTCAAGGCGGTGAGCTTCCACGGCCAGAGGGGCGCAACCGACGTTGGAGCGAGGAGCAGCGCCGTGCCGACGAGGATCAACAGGCTCGCCTGGGTGATGATGATCGCCCGGACCCACCAGCCGAGCGGCGCGACCACGGGCGGATCGTCGCCCGGCATCCGCGCCTGGCGGATCAGGATGATCCCCATCGCGAGCGGGACGCCCGCGTAGATCGCCAGCCACATCCACGTCCCGAACAGGGTCAGCGGGTCGGTCGTACGCGCGTCCGCGTCGGTGAACGGGAAGTCGAAATGGAAGCGGTTGATGTGGACGAGGGTCACGATCAGGGTCAGGATCGTGAACACGAGAACGGCGGGAACGGCAAGGCGGGCTCGACCCCAGATCCGCTCGCGGGACGCGAGCAACTCGAAGATCCCGCTCGCCCAGTACGAGGCGCCGAGAAATGCCGCCGTGATCTGGGGGCTGATCGTCCACGCGAAGTACTTCGCGGTCTGATCGGCCACAAGGAGCAGGGGCGCCCCGGCGAGGAACACCAGCAGGCTGGCCACGACCAACATCCAGCGCATCTCGATGCCGGTCTGGCGATACTGGATCTCGCGTCGCGACTCCATCGCAGCCCTCGCTCGCCACGGGCTAGACGGCGCAGGAGCAAAACCGTCGGCCGCTGGGATTTTACGTTGGCGCGGGCTCAGCGAGAGACGCGACTGGGCGTTACCAACCCGGATTCATAGGCGATGACGACCAGCTGGGCCCGGTCACGCGCTTCCAGCTTGCCCATGATCCGACTGACGTGCGTCTTCGCGGTCGCCTTGCTGATGGTGAGCCGCTCCCCGATCTCGTCGTTGGACATCGCGGTCCCGACGAGCGCCAGGATCTCGCGCTCCCGCGGCGTCAACTCCTCCAGGCCGGGGGCCGGCTCCCGTGTCGGTGCGCGCGAGACGACGTCGGCGATCAGCCGCCGCGTGACACTCGGAGCGAGGAGGGCCTCGCCGTCGGCGACGACCCGGACTGCGCGCAGCAATTCGGTCGGTGACGTGTCCTTGACGAGGAAGCCGCTGGCCCCGGCGCGAAGGCCCTCGAAGACGTACTCGTCGGTCTCGTACGTCGTGAGGATGACGATCCGGACGTCGCTCAGCCGGGGGTCGGCACCGATGCGGCGGGTGGCCTCGATCCCGTCCAGCTCGGGCATTCGGATGTCCATCAACACCACGTCCGGGGCGTGCTGCGAGACCAGCCTCACCGCAGCCGCGCCGTCGGCCGCTTCGCCGACCACCTCGATGTCCTCCTCGGCGTCGAGGAGTGCCCGAAATCCCGCGCGTACCAGTTCCTGGTCATCGGCGATCAGGACCCGAATCATGCCGCTCCGTCGAGGGGCAACCGCGCCCGGACGCCGAACCCGCCGGCCGCGAGCGGCCCTGCCTCGAGATCTCCGCCGAGGGCGGCGGCTCGCTCGCGCATCCCGAGCAGCCCGTTGCCGCCGCCGGCCGGCTGCCCGTTCTCGCCGAGGCCGTGCCCGTCGTCCTCGATCTCGATGACGACCTCTGCGTGCGAGTAGGCGATCGCGATACGGGCCGTCGCTGCGCGCGCATGCCGGATCACGTTGGTCAGCGATTCCTGGATGATCCGGTACGCCGCAAGATCGACGCCGGTCGGGAGGTCGCGAGGCTGGCCGCTCACCTCGAGCCGGACATCGACGCCGGCCGCGGTGGTGCTCGCCATGACGCCCTCGAGCTGGGCCAAGCCCGGCGCCGGCGACCTCGGCTCGGGCCCGTCAACCTGGCGAAGCAGACCGAGCGTCGCCCGCAGTTCCTGGAGCGCTTCCTTGCTGGCCTGATTGACCGCGAGGAGTGCGCGTCGTGCCTGGTTCGGATCCCGATCCAGCAGATGAGCCCCGACCCCGGACTGGACGCTGATCATCGAGATCCGGTGGGCCAGGACGTCGTGGATCTCGCGGGCGATGCGGATGCGCTCCTCACCGGCCCGCCTGCGCGCCTCGTCCTCGCGGCTCCGTTCGGCCTCGAGCGCTCGCTGCTCGACCTCTTCGAGGTACGCCCGTCGGCTGCGCGTCGTCTCGCCGAGGATGAGGCTGGCGACGAGCCAGCCCGCGAACCACAGAGCGGTGATGAGATCGAAGACGTGACCTCGTCCGAGCAGGATTCCGATCCCGAGGAATCCGCCGACGACCGCGACGATCGCGCTGATCCCCGTTCGCGAGTGCCCGGCGTCCGCAACGGAGTAGAGCGCGACGCCGACGGCGATCGTGCACAGACCGCCCGGAAAGTTAAGGAGGTCGTAGGCGAACGCCGGGACGACGGTGCCTGCCAGCGCGACGACGGGGTGGTTGTGGCGGACCAGGAGAGAGGCCGCGCCCGCGATGAGAAGGCCGTATCCGAGGGGACCCAGCGTCGCGGCGCCGGCGAGGAGCGCCGAGCCCACGACAAAACCCGCCGCGACCAGGACCGGCAAGCCGGCCTCCGCGATCGCGACGGAGGAGATGCGGGAAATTCGCCTGGATGTCATCCGTTGAGACCCTATGCCCTCATGAACGTGCTGTCGTCAGCCTGCGGATGTATTCGCGACTACTTCCCGATGCGTCGGGCGTACCGGTGCGGGTGTCGATGGAGGGTCGACCTGCGCCCATTGGCGTAGCGGAAATGCCGCCCACGGGCTGACGACACCGTGCCGAACGCTCGGCAGGCTGAGGCCCATGAATGACATCGCACGAGCCTCTCTAGCCACGACCGACGACACGCGTTCAGATCCGACGACGACGCGCACGGTCCAATCCCAACCGCGAAGGATCTCCGAGCCGGCAAGGACCGGAGACGATCACCGTATTTCCCTGACCTGGCGGCGGCTCGACCGACTGGCGGCGGCCGCGACGCTTGGCATGGTCCTCGTCTCTCCGCAGACGGCGCTCCTCACGGCCCGAATGCTGGGTCCGCGGATCCCGGCGTCCGGCCGGGCACGTTCGAGTCCCAATGCGGCCACGCGCGAGCGGGGGATGGGCCGATGACCGGGCACGCGCGCGTCCCCGTCCCAGCTCAAACCGCAGTCTCCGACCCGGACCCGGCTCCCGTGTCGGCACTGGCGCTCGTTCCCTCGAAGCGGCTGCCCGCAAGCGGGAACACGGCGCTCGCGTCAAGCGCGATCGTCCAAGCCGCCCTGGGAATCGAGTTCGCGCTCTCGGGCCTGAACAAGGTCGCAGATCCCAACTATCTCGCGAACTTCTCGTCGTTCGTGCGAGCAAATCCGGGGGCCAGCAGCGGCCCGCTATCGCTGGTGGTGCAGGCCGTGGTGCTCCCCAATGCCGACGCGTTTGCGACGCTGCTCAAGGTCACCGAGCTCGCGCTTGGACCGATCCTCCTGATCGGCGCCCTCGAGATCGGCCGGCGCCGGCTGTCGGGGCGCCTCGGCGCCGCGCACGGCTATGAAGCCGGTGTCGCGCTTGTCGCGGCCCTCGCTGGTCTCACGGCCGCCGGCCTCGCCTTCTCGATCTTCCTGCTCATGGGCGGCGTCCTGCCCACGGTCATGCCCGGTCGGGCCTTCACCACCGCGATTCCCGTGGAGCTCCTGATCGTCCCGTTGGGCTTGTCCGTCGCGTGGTTGGAGTTCGGACGCTGCATCGTGCTCCGCCGACGACCGATACGCGTGATCGCCGTTGCCGACCGCTGATGCCCATGCCACCACCCCGGCTGCCCGAACAAGAAATCAATTTTCAACAAGGAGAACAGACATGATCAAGGTGACCCCAGTGCTCGCGACACTTGTCAGTGCCCTGCTTGCCGTCGGCTCGACGGGCGTCGTGCAGGCCGAATCCCCCGCACACGATCAAGGCGTGGGCGGCAGCGCAGGCGGCTCTGACGCCGGGCGCGGTTTCCAGGGCGCTGCCTTCGTCGTCGCCTGGAACCGCGAGCTGCTCCACATCGTTCAGATCCCCGGCGCCCAGCCGGCGACGGTCCATCAGACACGGAGCTACGCGCTACTCCACGCCGCGATCTACGACGCAGTCGTTTCGATCACCCGTAACGGCCGCCCGTTCCTCGTCTCCGTCGACGCGCCGGGTGGCGCCCGCCCGGACGCGGCAGCAGCCGCGGCCGGTCACGCAACGCTGGCGGCGCTCTATCCGGCGCTGAGGCCGGAGCTCGATCAGCTGCTCGCCGATCAACTCGCCCTGATCCCGGGCGGACGGGCGAGGCAAGAGGGCATCAAGGTCGGCGACAAGGTCGCCTCGCGACTGCTCGCCGCCCGCGTCGATGACGGCTCTGGCGCGACGCCGGCGTCGTTCGTCGCAGGCACTCAGCCGGGCGACTACCGCTCAACGCCCCCCAATTTCCCGTCGCCGGTCTTCAGTGACTGGGGCAACGTGACGCCCTTCGTGCTCCGGGACGGCGCCCAGTTTCGACCCGCCCCGCCGCCGACCCTCAGGAGCG
>DATHGS010000344.1:0-2877 GCA_035490155.1 Candidatus Methylomirabilota bacterium
CTCCGCCTGGCGCTCCGACGCGGCGAGACCCTCGTCGCCACCGCGATCCTGCCGGTCGTCGTCCTCGTCTTCTTCGCGTCCGTCGGGCTCGTGCCGACGACCACCGCGCGACCGGTCGACTTCCTCCTGCCCGGCTCGATCGCCTTCGCCATCATCGCGACGAGCCTCGTCAGCCTCGGCATCACGACCGCCTACGACCGCTTCTACGGCGTGCTCAAGCGGCTCGGCGGGTCCCCGCTGTCGAGGGCGGAGCTTATCGCCGCCAAGATGTTGGCCGTACTCGTCGTGGAGATCGTCCAGGTCGGGCTGCTCGTCGGCGCGGCGACCGTGCTCCTCGGCTGGAGCGCACCCGTCGGAGCATCCCTCTCAATGGCCATCGCGGCGCTGCTGCTTGGGACGCTGGCGTTCGCCGGGCTCGGCCTGCTCCTCGCGGGCAGCCTCCGGGCGGAGACCATGCTCGCCGTCGCCAACGGGCTGTTCGTCGCCAGCCTGCTCCTCGGCGGGATCATCCTGCCGATCGACCGCCTGCCGGATCCGCTTGCCGCCCTCGCCGGGGCGTTGCCGGCCGCCGCGCTGTCCGAGGCGTTCCGGGTCGCCCTCGGGCTCGGCGGCGACGGGACGGGGGCGCTGATCCTGCTCGCCGGCTGGGGGCTCGGCGCGACCGGACTTGCCGTGTTCACGTTCCGCTGGGAGTAGGAGCGGCCGGGCTGGCCGGCGTCATCGGGCCGATGTCCGGGAAAATGAAGAACCCCGGTTGGTCGGGACCGGGGTTCAGGAAAATGCGGCTTGGTTGCGGGGGACGGATTCGAACCGCCGACCTTCGGGTTATGAGCCCGACGAGCTGCCGCTGCTCCACCCCGCGACCTACAACTTTAGCGACCTCGAGCCATTCGGTCAAACGCGATCATCGCGGTGCCATTGCGCAGCGGCCGCGCTTCAGGGCGCTTTCCTGCCAAATGCTGCTCACAGCGGCCTTGGGTGCGGTTGACACCCGCCTTCTTGGGGCCCGCCGGCCTCAACAGGCCCTGGATCGACGCGAATTAGTCGTCATCGGCGGCTGACGACGGCCAAGGGTCGAGTCGTCGAACCCACATGAGCGCGCCTAAGGTGCCCCAGGCGAGCTTTTGGCAGGAAACTTGCGACCCCCGGCCACGCGAACAGATCACGGGATCGGCGAGGAGGGGGCATGCTGCGGCGTCGGCGCTCCGGAGGTGCCGAAGTATCCACCAGATGCCCGTCCCGCCCCGTAGAGCTGCACGACCAGGTCGGTGACGAGCTGGACTGGCTGGCGGATCAACGCGCAGTTTTTCATGATGCTACCGATGACGTCCTGGATAAGGGCGGCCCTGGGCACGGTCGGGCCCTCGTGCTGGCCAGCTCGAACGGCCTCCAGGAGATCATTCGCGTCGACAATCGTGGTCACGAGTTCGGTGTGGGCTGTTTCGGACATCGAACGCCAGTCGGCGCACGTCGTCGGATTGGTCGCGGCCGTGGGCCCTGTCGAACATCCGGCGACCAAAAGCGTCACGAGAGCCGGCAGGGCAATCCTGCGGATCGTCATGATCTTCTTACACGGTAACGGCCCGACTGGTTCCGAATCCCGAATCGATGAGGCACGAAGCGGACGACATGAAGTCCACCAAGATCATGCGCGTTGCCGCCTGGGTCGTGGCGGCCGTCCTCGCCTGGACGGTACTCGTTCCACGCCTCGGAAATGCCTTCGTTGGCGCGGCCGGCATTCACGACGCCGCGGCGCTGCCCGATCACATCGGAATCTGCGGACGAGGTTGGAGCAAGGACTCGCTCGACCGCAGGTTGAGTCTGGCCGAGATCCGGGCGCGCGCCGGCGTCGAGCCCGTGGTCGTGGACCCGGGACCGTTTGCGCCCTGCCCCGTCGGCCCATGTACGGCGGTGGCCCAGGACGGTCCCTGCGACACCGTGATCTACGTTCGCGTCGGCGAGGATGCCTACCTCGGCTATGAGCTTCAGGGCGGCCCGTAGGACCCGCGCCCAACCCGGCTCAGTGCTCCCCCGCCGACGGCGAGGCTGCCTACGAGGCACGCGAGCATGACCGCGGCGAAGGCGTAGAAGGGCAGCCGAATATCCGCCTCGGCGAGGAAGCCGGAGGAGAGCGAGGCCAGCACGAACCCGATCGTGCCCGCAGCGCCGTAGATGCCCTGGGCCGTCGACGACCGACCGCTCGGACTGCCGGCCGCGACGATCGCGAAGAGCACCGGGTTGAGCATCGCGAAGCCGCTCGCCTCGACTAGGATGAGCGGCACCGCCAGGCGTGGGTCGCCGATGAACGTGTAGAGGATGCCGGTGATCGCCGGAGCCAGGCCGCCGACGATGAGGTACGGAAGGATCCCACCGCGGTCGGCTCGGCGACCGAAGGCCGGTGAGAAGAGCAGGATCGGCAGCCCGAACAGCGCGAACGTCAGACCGACAAGCTCGACACCCGCACCGAGGCTCGTCAGGAACAGGCTCCAGACGACGTCGTACATCCCGGCCGCAAAGTTGGCGCCGATGTTGAGGAGGATCGCGGAGAGCAGCAACCGGTTGATGAGGCTGGTCGGGACAGCTGTCGCGGTAGCGCCGGCGCGCGATACGGTCCGAGGCAGCGCGCGATGCTCGTCGATCGGCCGGAGGCCGCCCGGAAATTCTGTCGAACCGAGCGCGCTGATCGTTGAATGCCGGCCGGTCGGCGCCAGCTCCCGGACCCGGAGGGCGATCGCGCCGGCGGCGACGAACGAGCTGAGCGCGCCGAACACGAAGACGAAGCTGATCCCGCCGAACGCAGCCGCACCCAACCCGCCGAATGCCGGCCCCAGCAGCAGACCGCCCATCTGGGCCGCGCCGTACAACCCGAACGCCTCT
>DATHGS010000345.1:0-4646 GCA_035490155.1 Candidatus Methylomirabilota bacterium
CGATGATCCGCAAGATCCAGGAAGAGACCCAGACCGAGATCAACGTCGAGGACGACGGCACCGTCGAAATCGCCGCCGTCTCGGGCGAGAACTCGCGCAAGGCGATCCAGTGGATCGAGAGCCTCACGCGCGAGGTCGAGATCGGGGCGCTCTACCTCGGCAAGGTCACCCGGATCATGGGCTTCGGCGCATTCGTCGAGATCCTCCCGGGCAAGGAGGGCCTCGTCCGGATCGGCGAGCTCGCCGACTACCACGTGCCGACCGTCGAGGACGTCGTGTCCGTTGGCGACGAGGTCATGGTCGTCGTCACCGAAGTCGACCGCCAGGGCCGGGTCAACCTGTCGCGCAAGGCGGCCATGCAGCGCCACCTCGCCAAGGAGCCGGTCTGAAACGAGCCGCACAGGCTGATCGAAGGGCCGGTCCGCAAGGGCCGGCTCTTCTGCATTCAGTCGGCACAACAACGGCTCGCAACGGACCCGTTGGCGGCACCCGGCGCGAGGAGGCCTCCGGGCCGCTGTTATACTCCCGCCGTGCCCGGACCAGTGACAGAGACAGCGGAGCCGTGCCCGATATGACACGACAGCATCTCACCGTCGCGGTCGTCGGCGCCACGGGCGTCGTCGGGCGGACGATGATCCAGGTCCTCGCGGAGCGTGAGTTTCCGGTCGGCGAGCTGCGCCTGATGGCGTCCGGTCGATCGGCGGGTCGGACGGTCTCGATCGAGGGCCGCAGCCACGACATCGTCGAGGCCACGGGCGACGCGTTCGATGGCGTCGACATCGCCCTGTTCTCGGCCGGCGGCGATGTATCCCGCGAGCTCGCTCCCCAGGCGGTCGCCCGCGGCGCGACCGTCATCGACAACTCGAGCACCTGGCGGATGGAGCCAACGGTCCCGCTCGTCGTGAGCCAGGTCAATCCGGACGACCTCGAGGGCCATCCCGGGATCATCGCCAACCCGAATTGCTCGACGATGCAGCTCGTGCCGGTGCTCATGGCGATCCGCGACAGCGTCGGGATCGAGCGGGTCGTGGTCGACACGTACCAGGCGGTCTCAGGCACCGGGGGCGACGCGATCGCCGAGTTCGAGGGCCAGATCCGGGCCCACGTGGCCGGCCAGCCAAAGCAGGCCACGGTCTATCCACACCCGATCGCCTTCAATGCCCTGCCACAGGTCGATGTCTTCCTCGACAACGGCTACACCAAGGAGGAGTGGAAGGTCGTCAGCGAGAGCCGCAAGATCCTCCACCTGCCGGGCCTCCGCGTGTCCTGCACAGCCGTGCGTGTGCCGGTCTTCGTCTCCCATTCCGAGGCGGTCCATGTCGAGACGCGTGAGCCGCTCAGCCCGGACCGGGCGCGGGAGCTCTTTGCCGCGATCGACGGCGTCGTCATCCAGGACGATCCGGCCACGAGCACCTATCCGCTCGCGAGTGAGGCTGCCGGACGCGACGACATCTTCGTGGGACGGGTCCGTCAAGACCCATCGATCGCGGATGGCCGCGGCATCGCGTTCTGGGTCGTCAGCGACAACCTTCGCAAGGGCGCCGCGACGAACGCGGTCCAGATCGCCGAGGAACTCATCCGGCGGGGATGGGTCCAGGTCGCGGCGGTGCGAGGCGCCCAGCCATACGGCGTGGAGCGGCCGCGTGGCGAACGGGTCCGCGAACCGGTTGGAGCCAGCGCCGAGGGCTCGGCGTGACCCACGACGAGCGCCTGGCGGCGCTCGAGGAGGTGGCCTCCGACGTTCGATCCTGCACCCGCTGCCGGCTCCACGAGACGCGGACGCGGGCCGTGCCGGGTGAGGGCAACCCGGACACGGAGGTCGTCTTCGTCGGGGAGGGACCGGGCCAGAACGAGGACCGCCAGGGCCGTCCGTTCGTCGGGAGGGCCGGCGACCTGCTCGTCAAGTTCCTCGCCACGCTCCGTTGGCGACGGGACGAGGTCTTCATCACGAATATCGTCAAGTGCCGGCCCCCGGACAATCGCGATCCGGAGCCAGACGAGATCGCCGCCTGCGCGCCATATCTCCAGCGCCAGCTCGAGATCCTCGACCCGGCCCTCATCGTGACCCTCGGTCGCCATTCGCTCGGCCGGTTCATGCCCGGCAGCCGCATCTCGCAGGTCCACGGCGCGGTCCGCCCGGTCGACCCGGCCACGGGCGCATCCAGCGCCCTCGTCTTTGCCATGTATCACCCCGCCGCGGCGCTCCGGACACCCGACATCGAGCGCACGAGCTACGACGACGTCGCCTCGATCCCGGCCGCGCTGCTCGAGTCGCGGGCACGGCGCGCCACAACGGCCAGGGACGCTCCATCGACCGCGGCCCCGATCACCTCGGGGCCAGATGCCATCGTCCTCGCCGCACGGCCCCCTGACGTCGCACCCGACGCCACCCTTTTCTGATCGAATCGAGATAACCCATGCCCACTTCCAACATCCCACTCAGAATCATCCCCCTCGGCGGCGTCGGCGAGATCGGCAAGAACATGTACGTGTTCGAGTACGGCGACGACATCGTCGTCATCGACTGCGGCCTCATGTTCCCCGATGAGGAGATGTTCGGGATCGACCTCGTCATCCCCGACATCACGTACCTCAAGGAACGCAAGGCCAACGTCAAGGCGTTCGTCATCACCCACGCCCACGAGGACCACGTCGGCGCGTTGCCGTACGTCCTGCCGGAGTTCCCGGGCGTCCCGGTTTATGCCTCAACGCTCGCTCGGGGCCTGCTCGGCAACAAGATCAAGGAGCACAAGCTCCACAACAACCCGATGGTCGCGCTCGAGCCGGGCGATGAGCTCCAGATCGGCCCGTTCGGGGTCATGGCGTTCCGGATCGGCCATTCGATCCCGGACGCGATGGGGATCGCCCTCCGGACGCCTGTCGGTGTCGTCGTCCACACGGGCGACTTCAAGTTCGACCACACCCCCGTCGACGGCAAGCTGTCGGACTTCGCCATCCTCGCCAAGCTCGGCGCCGAGGGCGTCATCTGCCTCCTGTCCGACTCGACCCGCGCCGAGAACCCCGGCTACACGCCCTCGGAGCGGACCGTCGGCGAGGCCTTCCGCGAGATCATGGAACCGCTCGACGGGCGGGTCATCGTGGCCACCTTCGCCAGCAACATCGCCCGGGTCCAGCAGGTCCTCGACGCGGCCGCCTCGTTCGAGCGCCAGGTGGTCGTCATCGGCCGCTCGATGGAGCAGAACTTCCGGATCGCGAGCGATCTCGGGTACCTGAACTACGACGCCTCGCGGATCGTTCCCAAGGACAAGCTCAACGAGGTGCCCGACGACAAGCTCGTCATCTGCACGACGGGCGCCCAGGGCGAGCCGATGGCCGGCTTGGCCCGGATGGCGAACCGCGATCACCGCTTCGTCGAGATCAAGCAGGGCGACACCGTGATCGTCAGCGCCAGCCCGATCCCGGGCAACGAGGAGTACGTCAGCCGGACGATCGACAACCTCTTCAAGGCCGGCGCGAACGTCTTCTACCACACCATCAAGCGGGCCCACGTCTCGGGCCATGCCAGCCAGGAAGAGCTCAAGCTCATGCTCGGCCTGACGAAGCCGAAGCACTTCATTCCGATCCACGGCGAGTTCCGGATGCAGGTCCAGCACGGGCGCCTGGCGATCGAGACTGGTGTTGCGCCCGAAAACGTCTTCATCATCGAGAACGGGACCCCGATCGAGATCCTCGAGGACGGAACGGCCAGGCGCGGCCAACCGGTCACAGCCGGCTATGTCTATGTCGATGGGTTGTCGGTCGGTGACGTCGGCGAGGTCGTCCTGCGCGACCGCAAGGCGCTCGCCAACGACGGAATGTTCATGGTCGTCGTCACCGTCGACAAACAGTCGGGCAATATCGTCGGCCGGCCGGAGATCATCACCCGCGGCTTCGTCCACCTCAACGAGAAGGATCCGATCATGGCCGAGGCGATCGACCGGGTGATGACCTCGATCCAGAACCCGGGCGACCACATCAGTGAGATCGGCCTGCTCAAGAGCCAGATCAAGGACGGCGTGTCGCGGTTCCTGTACGAACAGACGAAGCGGCGGCCGATGGTCTTCCCGGTCGTGGTCGAGGTCTGAGCGTGGCGACCCGGCGTCGCTCGACGCCCAGACGAACCAGCCGCAGCCGGAAACGGAGCAGCGGGCTGCCGTCCTTCAATATCCCGCCGATCAACCCGGAGGTCGCTCGCTCGCTCGTCGGCCTCGTCCTCCTCGTCCTGGGTGCGGTCACGCTCATCGCCCTGGTCCTCCAGGGTCAGGGCGCCCTGACGCAATGGTGGATCGGAACCGTCGGGCCCTGGTTCGGCAGCCTCCGCTGGTTGCTGCCGTTCCTCCTGCTGGCCGCAGGCTGGTACCTCGAGTGGGGACCCGGCCGTCGGCCGAGCTCGGGTTGGGGCGGGACGCTCATCGGGACCGCGCTGGCCTACGTCGGGCTGCTCGGCATCGTACAGGTCGTCGGGGTCACCTCCGGAGGGCGAATCGGGCGCTTCTTCGCCTCGATCCTGACGCCCCTGGTCACGGCGCCGGGCGCCGTCGTGATCCTGCTGGCACTCGTCGTGATCGGCCTGATGATCGGGTTCAACCTGCGGCCGCGGGACATCGCCCACCCGGCAACCGTCATGGCGCGCTGGTTCGGTTCGA
>DATHGS010000346.1:0-4893 GCA_035490155.1 Candidatus Methylomirabilota bacterium
GAACGTTAGCATGGCCGACGGAGATTCCCCGACGTTCCAGTGGGGCCGCCCGCGGGGCCTGCCGGAGTCCGGCGGCGGGGTCCAGCCGGTAGCATGAAGCCGTGACCGCGACCCCCCAGCCGCAGCCCGCGGCCATGCTCACCCACTCCTATTACGAGGAGGATCCGCGCGTTCGCCGGGAGGCGGAGGCCCTCGTGGCCGGCGGCCGCCAGGTCGATGTGTTCTCGCTCAGGCGACCGGGCGATCCGCCTATCGGCGACCTGGCCGGCGTCAGGGTCTACCGTCTCGACGTCCAGCGACACCAGGGCGCCGGACTCGGAACGTACACCCGCGAGTACCTTTCGTTCCTGGCCAGGGCCGGCTGGGCGGTGACCCGCCACCATCGCCGCCGGCGCTACGCGGTCCTCCAGGTCCACACGTTGCCGGACTTCCTGGTCTTTGCGGGCCTGCCGCTGCGACTTCGGGGCGTGCCCCTCATCCTCGATCTCCACGAGGCGATGCCGGAGTTCTTCCAGGCGCGGTTTCCTCAGGCCTCGAACCCGATCGTCCGTCGCCTCCTGAGGCTGCAGGAGCGCGCGTCGATCGCGTTCGCCTCCGCGGTCATCACCGTCAACGACGCGCTCGGTCAGCGGCTCATTGACCTCGGCGTGCCGCCCGACAAGGTGACCGTCCTCCTCAATAGCCCATCACTCCAGCTGTTCGACGCGGCGGCCCACCCGCGCCGCACGTTCGCGGAGGACGGCATCGTCCGGCTCGTTTATGCCGGCGCCCTGTCCCCGACGTACGAGGTCGACGTGGCCCTTTCGGCCCTCGCACGACTGGCGGAGTTGCGGCCGGACATGGCCGTCCATCTCGAGATCTACGGGCGCGACTTCGGGGAGCGGTCGCTCGCCGCCGACGTCGCCCGGCTCGGCCTTCTCGACCGCGTGACGTTCCACGGCCGGGTTCCCCTCGAGGACGTGCCGGCCGCGATCGCCGCCGCGGACATCGGTCTCGCGCCGACGCGTAGGAATGCGTTCACAGACTTCAGCCTGTCGACGAAGATCTTTGAATACGGCGCCATGGGCAAGCCCATCGTGGCGTCCCGGCTGCCGATGATCGAGCGGACGTTTCCGACGGGGACCGTTGCGACCTACGAGCCGGGCGACGCCGACGACCTGGCCCACCGCATCGTTGAGCTCGTCGACGACCGGGTCGATCGTGAGTCGCGTGTCGCTCGAACGGACGAACGGGTCCGGGAGCTCGGCTGGGATCGCGAGGCCAAGCGCTACCGGGCCCTCGTCGATCGGCTGGCCCGAGGCCGGGAGCCTGACGCGGACCGGCCCGAGTCGTGACCGGGCGTGTCATCCGATTCGTCACGACGGCCGATGCCGCGCCCTCGGCAACGCGGGGCCTCGAGTCGATCGTCCTGGACACAGCGTGGACGCCGTTGCCTGGCGAGCGGGCCGACGTGCGCCCTCTCCGTCCGCTGCTCCTGGACGTGCTGCGGCGCCACGATCCGCTCGCGGACGCGATGCGGCTGGTCGACGGTTGGGCGGCGGCGTCGGACGTTTCGTCCCGCCTCGAGATCGACGGCTTCTCGATGTGGTATCGCCGCCGGCTCGTCTACTGGCGTGGCCTCCACGATCGTTTGATCTGGCGCTGGGTTCTCGGGCTCCTGGCCGACGAGGGCTCGATCGCCCGATTGGAACTGGCCACGGACGCCCCCGAGCTGGGCGAGGTCGCAGCTCTGCTCGCGACCCGCGAGGGCTGGGAGTTCAGCGCACCGCCGCCGACCCCGCGGGCGGTCGCCCAGCCGCGTCGCCGCTTGCCGTGGCCGATCGATCCGATCCTGTGGCGGCTCGGGCTTCACCCCGGGCAGCGCGACAGGCCGTCGGGTCGCGCGAGTGGGGCTGAGCTCACCTCACGCTCGACCGCGATGCGCGAGAGAGTCCGCGCACTCGGTCGCGAGGGTGGTCGACTGCTGGTGCTCACGGCGCCGTCGACCCACCAGGCGATCGCACGCGGCGGCGCGACTTCGACCCGAGATCCGTTCCTCGGGCCCGTAGTGGACGCCTTGCGCGGGACGTCGCTCGAGCCGATCAGCCTCGAGGTTGGGACATCCCTGGCCGATGACACGACATGGGACCACCTGCAGACGGCCGGCCGCGAGCGTGTCCTGCCGGGCTCCATCGCCGGGCACGCATTCCAAGACCCATCGGACGAGCTCCATGTAGAGGCCGCTCGACGAGGCGTCGAGGTTCGGTTGGCGGAGGCATTCCCGCCGCTCGATGCCGATGGCCTCGACCTCGGGCCGTGGGTCGTTGGCGGTCTTCAGGACTACGCTCGGACCGGCCTCGGGGCGGAGCTCCGACAGGCGGCCCGGATCGGTCGCCTCCTCGCGGCCCTCAAGCCCTCAGCCGTGCTCACGATCAATGAGTACAGCCGGCCCGAATGGCTTGTCGCAGGCGAGCGTGAGGGGATCCCCGTCATCGCAGTCCAGCACGGGATCATCCATCCGCTCCACGCCGGCTATATCGTCCCGTCGCGGGTCGCCCTGCCGCTCGCCAGCCTGACCCATCTGTTCGGGCCATACGAGGCTCGGTTGTTGACGAAATCGAGCGTCTATCGGCCAGCTGAGCTCCTCGTGAGCGGCGCGCCACGGCTCGACCTCGTTCCGGCTGTCCCGCAGAGCGCTCAGGAGCGAGCGGCGATTCGGGCCGATCTCGGTGTCGTGCCGAGCGCGCGGCTGGTCGTGTTCTCGTCGACCAACTCCGTCCCCGTCCGGGCGACGATCGTGGCGGCGGCACTCGACTCGCTCCTCGATCGGGCCTGGCCCGGTGTCCACCTCGTCGTGAAGCTCCATCCTGCCGAGGACGATGGCGCGTTCTACCCGGCCCTCATCGAGGGGCTTGCCCGAGCTCGCGGCTTCGTGCCTCCGCCGACCACGATCGTCAAGTCGATCGACCTGTTCGAGCTGCTCCGCGCCGCCGATGCGCACCTCGGCGTGCATTCGACAGTGCTGACCGATGCGGTCGCCGCCGGCGTGCCGAACCTGATCGTCACGAGCCTGGCGGGGAGCGACCTCATCGGCTACGTCGAAGCGGGCGTCGCCCGACCGATCCGGAATGGCGCCGACCTCGTGGCGGCGCTGACCAGCACTGAGAATCCGGGGACCGCGGCCGACCGGGCGGCCTTCCTGGCAGACCACTTCGCCGCC
Organism: Candidatus Methylomirabilota bacterium; assembly: GCA_035490155.1. Classification (GTDB taxonomy): domain Bacteria; phylum Chloroflexota; class Limnocylindria; order Limnocylindrales; family CSP1-4; genus CF-46. The sequence continues at coordinate 3,200 of DATHGS010000346.1, forward strand.
GGGCCCAGCGCTCGGCGGATCGCGGATGACCTGCTGGCCCGGTACGGCGGACCGGACATGACCGCCGGCTAGGTTCCTCGCCCGATTTGGCGCGGATGGTGCGCTAGGATGACGGCCCAATCCCGACGGACGCTGCGTCGTCCGGATCGACCACGCTCGGAGCCGGAGGACGCGTTGAACGAGACCTCGGATCGTCGGATCGCCGTCATCGGTCTCGGCTATGTCGGCCTTCCGCTGGCTCTCGCGCTACGTGAGGCAGGTCTGGACGTGGTCGGGGTCGATGCCAACCCGCGACGGGTTGCCGAGCTGTGCGCCGGACATTCGCCGATCGACGACATCGACGATGCGCGGCTCGCCGCGGGCCTCGCCGCCGGCTTCCAGATCGTCGGGCCGGACCAGGCCGGGCTCGCCGCGGTCGACGCGATCTTCGTCTGCGTCCCGACCCCGATTACGAGGTCGAAGGATCCGGACCTCGGGCCGGTCCTGAGCGCCGCGCGCCTCGTTCGTGAGAACCTCCGGGACGGCCAGCTCGTGATCCTTCAATCGACGACCTACCCCGGCACGACGGTCGGGCCCTTCCGCGAGGAGCTCGAGCGCTCGGGGCTACGGGCCGGCGACGCGTTCGACCTCGCCTTTGCCCCTGAGCGGGTCAACCCCGGCGATCCGGCGAGTGCGGGCCGGTCGATACCGCGGCTGGTCGGCGGCACGACGCCGGCGGCCACCAAGCGTGCGGCCGCCCTCCTCGGCCACATCAACGACCGGGTAATCGAGCTCAGCTCACCGGACGCCGCCGAGCTCGCGAAGCTGCTGGAGAACGTCTTCCGGAACGTCAATATCGCCCTAGTCAACCAGCTGGCCCTACTATGTGAGCGGATGGGCGTCGATGTCTGGGAGGTCATCGATGCGTCGGCGACCAAGCCATTCGGCTTCATGCGCTTCACGCCCGGCCCGGGCGTCGGCGGTCACTGCATCCCGATCGATCCGTACTACCTGTCGTGGCGCGCGCGCGAATTCGACTTCGTCGACCGTTTCGTCGAGCTGGCCGGCGACATCAACCTGGCGATGCCCCGACACGTCGTTGATCTCGTCGCCGAGGCCCTCAACGATCGCGGCCGGGCCCTCAAGGGCGCCCGAGTCGGGGTCATCGGTGTTGCCTTCAAGCCGAACGTCCGCGATCCCCGCAACTCGCCGGCGGCCGACGTGATGGCCGGGCTCAACGAGCGTGGAGCCACCGTTGCGTTCCACGATCCCCACGTTCCGACGTTCAGCGCCGCCGACGGCTCGTCGCTCGACTCGACGGATCTGGCCGAGCTGGTCCGCGATTCCGACGTCGTGGTGATCGTCACGCCGCACGTCGCGGTCGATTGGCAGCTCGTCTTCGATGGAGCCGACCTGATCGTCGATACGACCGATACGTCGCGCGGCCGCCCGGCTCGGCCGCGGCAGGTGCTGCGGCTCGGGGCCGGCTGGACGATCCGCGCGTAGTGAGTCCGCCGCGGGTGACGCTGCGGCCGGCCGCGCTCGACGACGCGGAACTGCTCCTCGCCTGGGCCAACGACCCGGCCACCCGTGCGGCGTCGCTGTCGTCCCGCCGAATCGGCCGGCCCGAGCACGTCGGCTGGCTCACGGATCGGCTGGCGGACGCATCATCCGGGATCTGGATCGGCCTGGGCCCCGATGAGTCGACCCCCGTC
>DATHGS010000347.1:0-4109 GCA_035490155.1 Candidatus Methylomirabilota bacterium
GACCTGTCGCTGTACCGCTACCTCGGCGGTGTCGGCGCCCGGACGCTGCCGGTCCCGATGTTCAACATCCTCAACGGCGGCAAGCACGCGAGCGACTCGACCGACTTCCAGGAGTTCATGGTCATGCCGGTCGGCTCGGACACGTTCTCGGAGGCGCTTCGCGCCGGGGCCGAGATCTTCGCCGCCCTGCGGACGATCCTCCACGACGAGGGCCATGCCACGGGCCAGGGTGACGAGGGCGGCTTCGCCCCGAGCTTGCCGTCGAACGAGGCTGCGGTCGAGGTCATCCTCCGCGCGATCGAGAAGGCCGGCTACCGACCTGGCGAGGACGTCGCGATCGCACTGGACCCGGCGACCAGCTCGATCCTGGTCGAGGGGACCGGCAGCAACGGCGTCACGGGCCAGTACCGGCTGGAGCGCGAGGGCCGAACCCTCGACTCCGGTGAGCTGATCGACCTGTGGGAGACCTGGATCTCGAAGTACCCGATCGTCTCGCTCGAGGACGGTCTCGGCGAGGAGGATTGGCCCGGCTGGGTCGAGCTGACGGCCCGCCTCGGGTCGCGGGTCCAGCTCGTCGGCGACGACATCCTCGTGACGAATCCTGCGTTCATCGAGCGGGGCATCGCCCTTTCGGCGATGAACTCCGTGCTCATCAAGCTCAACCAGATCGGGACGCTGAGCGAGACGATCGATGCGATCGATCTCGCCCGCCGGGCTGGCTGGACGGCGGTCGTGTCGCACCGCTCGGGCGAGACGGAGGACACGACGATCGCCGACCTCGTCGTCGCGATGGGCACCGGCCAGATCAAGACCGGCGCGCCGTCACGGAGCGAGCGAGTCGCCAAGTACAACCGACTCCTCCGGATCGAGGGCGAGCTCGGCGACGGAGCGCGGTACCTCGGGCGCGAGGCGCTGGGTCGGCCGGGCATGGCCTCGGCCGGTGGTGGTGGAGCGGACGGCGGGAAGGTCGGAGTCACGGCGGGGGCCGGCTCGAGCTCGTGACCCGGATCGTCGATCGCGGCGCGATCACCGCCGCGTACGTCGGCGTCGGCATGGCCGTCACGATCGGTGTCAGCTTCCTGCTCGTCATCCCGATCGAGCCCATCTACTGGTTCCTCGCCCTCCCGGCGGGCCTCCTCATCGGCTATTACGCGAACCAGCGGAGCGACCGCCGAAAGGGACCGTGGTCGCGGATCGTCCTCAACGCGATCTTCGCCGGCGTCGTCACCGGGCTGACGATGGCGGCGCTGCTGCTCGCCGTGAAGGCGCTCTTCTTCTTCGCCGACAACGGGTTCCGCGATCCGGGCCTGGGCGGATCGATCACGGTGGTAGGGGCCGACGGGCAGACCCGTCCATGTAAGCCCGGCGCCGAATGCGTCTTCCAGCGCTACGTCGACGACGATCGCGGGGCTGCGCTCGCGGCCGAGGGCGTGACCGATGCGTCCACATTCACCGCGTTCTACTGGACCCAGCAGTTCGCCACCGGCGGAACGCTCGTTGCCCTGACAACGATCGGCGGCCTCGTCGGCGGCCTGGCCTACGGCGCCACCCGACCGAAGCCGGGTGCGGTCCGCGCGACGGAACGCGCCCAGGCCTAGGGACGCCGGCGCCGGCGCCGGCGGGCCGGGTCAACGCCCGGCGTCAGTCCGTATTACCACCCGGGGTTTGGTATCTGAGCATTTTCGGGCTCGTCGGAGTCGCGAACCACTGGCGAATCGAAACGCCCCGAGTCGTTGACCCGGGGCGTCGGTCGGTTTGAGCGAGGCTACTTCTTCGCGGGAGCCTTCTTGGCCGGTGCCTTCTTGGCGGCAGGCTTCGGAGCAGCGGCCTTGGCCGAGGCCTTCGGGGCCGCCTTTGTCGTCTCCTTCGCCTTCGATGCGGTCGCGGCCTTCTTTGGAGCTGCCTTGGCCGGAGCGGCGACCGCGGTCGCGCTTCCGGTAGCGGCTGCCGCTGCCTTCGCAGCGGCGTCGGCGCGAGCCGTCTTCGAGAGGGCCGCGCGGGCCTTGCCGGCTGCCGTCTGAGCGCCCTTTGCCTTGTCCGCCTTCGATGCGGCGATCCGGCTCTTGGCGGCCTTCGCGGCCTGGGCCTTGCTCGTCGTCTTGGTCACCCGGATCGAGGTCTGGACCTGGGCGCCACCGGTCGCGGCATTGAACTTGAGCGTCAGCCGGGACTTGCGGCGGGCCGCGGCGTTCGCGTGGATCGCGCCGGTCTTGGCGGCCCGATCGAGTGCCGCATGCGCCTCGGCCAGGGCGGTCGCCGCGACGACCGGGTCGGCCTGGTGGGTCGCGATGTCGAGCGCCTTCGCGACGAACGTCTTCGCTGCTGTCCGGCGGGGCTGAAGGATTGCGTGGCGGCGCTCGGCCTGTCGGACGCGCTTCAGTCCTGACGGCGTGCGAGCACCCGTCCAGGTGCGGGGCGTCTTGGCCAAGGGGTGAACCTCACGGGAGCGAGTTGATCAGAAAGTCGCCCGACACGGGGTGCCGGGGACGGAGGCGCATGGTAGCAGAGGCAGCCGAACGCGGCCAATCGCCGCGCTCCGAGTTGGCCGTATGAAGCGGCCGCCATCCGAAGCGATCGGCGACGGCTGGCGGCCGACCCGCAACCGCTACACTCCCGCCTCGTGATCATCCCGCAGGACCGCCTCCGCAATTTTTCGATCATCGCCCACATCGATCATGGCAAGTCGACCCTCGCCGACCGGCTGCTGGAGCTGACCCACACGATCGAGGGCCGGCACATGACGAGCCAGGTCCTCGACTCGATGGATCTCGAGCGCGAGAAGGGCATCACGATCAAGGCCCGGGCGGTCCGGCTCGAGTACAAGGCGAACGACGGCCAGATCTACGGTCTCAACCTGATCGACACCCCCGGTCACGTCGATTTCGCCTACGAGGTGAGCCACAGCCTGCAGGCCTGCGAGGGGGCAATCCTCGTCGTCGACGCGACCCAGGGCATCGAGGCGCAGACCCTCGCCAACGTCCATCTCGCCATGCGCGAGGGGCTGACGCTCATCCCGGTCCTCAACAAGATCGACCTGCCGTCGGCCGACCCCGACACGATCATCGAGGAGCTCGAGAACGTCCTCGCGATCCCGCGCGAAGAGGTGATCCTTGCCTCGGCCAAGGACGGGACCGGCGTCCCCGGAATCCTCGAGGCGATCGTGTCCCTGATCCCGGCCCCGAAGGGCGACCCGACGAAGCCCCTCCAAGGTCTCATCTTCGACAGCCACTACGACGCCTACAAGGGCGTTGTCGTCTACGTCCGACTGGCCCAGGGAACACTCCGTCAGCACGATGCGATCCGGCTGATGGCCTCCGGGGCGGAGGCAGAGCCGCTGGAACTCGGCGTCTTCAGGCCACAGCTGGTCCCGGTCAAGCAGCTGGTCGCGGGCGAGGTCGGTTACGTCGCCACCGGCCTCAAGAACGTCCGCGAGGCGCAAGTCGGCGACACGGTCACGACGGTCGCATCGCCCGCGAGCGAGCCCCTGCCCGGCTACCAGGAGGCGAAGAGCCTCGTCTTCGCCGGGATCTACCCGGTCAGCGGCGAGGACTACCCGCTCCTTCGCGAGGCGCTCGAGAAGCTCCACCTCAATGACGCCAGCTTCACCTACGAGCCGGAGAGCTCCGTGGCGCTCGGCTTCGGGTTCCGTTGCGGCTTTCTCGGCCTGCTCCACATGGAGATCGTCCAGGAACGGCTCGAGAGGGAGTTCGACCTCGACCTGATCGCCTCGGCCCCGTCCGTCGAGTATCACGTCAAGCTCCTTCACGGGCGCGGCGAGATCGCCATCGACAACCCGTCCCTCCTTCCGAACCCGTCCGACATCGAGACGCTCGAAGAGCCGTGGGTCAACCTGAGCGTCGTCACGCCGAGCCAGTACATCGGCCCGCTCATGGAGCTCTCTACCAACCGGCGCGGCCTCTTCCAGAACATGGAATACCTCGACCCGAACCGGGTCGTCCTCCATTTCGAGATGCCCCTCGCCGAACTGATCATCGACTACTTCGATCAGCTCAAGAGCCGCAGCCAGGGCTACGCATCGATGGACTACGAGGAGCTCGGCTACCGATCGGCCAACCTCGCCAAGGTCGACATCCTCGTCAACGGCGAGC
>DATHGS010000348.1:0-6641 GCA_035490155.1 Candidatus Methylomirabilota bacterium
TGCCTGATGAAGCCCTCTCCTCATCAATCCTCCCTGGCTCAGTTGGACAACAAGCCGTCGCGAGAACCGGTCTGGCCGGTTCATTCGCCACCCCATAGGCCTCCCCTCCACTGATGTCGCTGGGTCGCCGCTGTCGAAACGTCGCGAAATGACGCGAGCCCGCCGCGTTCAGGGCGCGGCAGGCTCACATCCGGTCGCGAGACCGCAAGTTGAAATGGACGTACAGAAACAGCCGTCGTCGAACGACGCGCCGTCGAGCGGCAACTTGGGTTCCCCTTCCCCCGATCCGATAGGCCCCCCGGACAACGTGGATCCGGTCCCTGGACCCTGGTCGCACCGTTCCCCTGGTCGCGACCCTGTGCGTGCCCTCCTTGACGGTCCGGACGGGCGCGCCCCCCGACGCTGCGATCGATCCGGTAGAAGGATGTAGTACTACCCCGGAAGTACTACCGTCAATGCCCAATCCACGGGTGGCACGAACGTTATGCGAACGTTGTCGGCGCGTTGACGCACCACCTGTCGCCTGCCCGACGTTGCGACGGTCCGGTGATCACGCTCCGCGGAGGGGTCAGGGTACGTAGACCACCCGTGCGGCCAGGTAGTCCATCTTGTAGTCCTTGTTGTTCTGACCCGTCGCGTCGGTCACCCGCACCCGGAAGTTCGCGGTCGAGAGCTGGGCGGCGGTCCAGGTGTGGCCCCAGGTGTCGGCGATCCCGCCGGTGAGATACGTCACCTCGGCCGCGCCCGACAGGGCGATCGTCTTGGCCGCGGTCCAGTTCGTTCCGCCGTCCCACGATAGCTCGACGCACACGTTCGACGTTCCACCGTTGTTGTTGAGCGCCTCGTCGATCCGGATCTCGATCCCGGCGACGGACGTCACCACGCCGGGCAATCCGAAGGCAAAGCCCTGGAAGCGGTGGCGGTCGTTGGCCGCGTTCGCGCAGGCCATCGAGCGCCCAGTGACGCCCGTGCTCGTGTCGGTCGCGAATGTCGAGTCGTCGGCGCAGAGGTTGGCCGTCCCGACCTCGTAGCCGTCTCCGTCTCCGCCAGTGTCGGCGGCGGTAGTCACGCAGGGCTTCTGGCCTGTGTCGGTCGAGGCGCCCGGAACGGTGGCGCTCGCCTGGTTGCTGTCGACGCTCCGCCAGTTCTGGAAATACGAACGCAGGACGTAGTAGTACGTCCCGGCACTGAGGCTGTCGGTAGCGGTCGTCGCGCTCCGCGGCGTCGCCGTCCCGACGAGGGCGTAGCCGCTGCCGCTGACCGTCGACCGCCAGATCTCGTAGCCGCTGGCGTACGTGTCGACGGTCGCGACCCAGCTGAGGCCGATCGAGGCACCGCCGGTCGCGGCGAGACTCGTCGGCGGATCGAGGGTGTCTGTCGAGAAGTTCCGGGTCGAGGCGGCGGTGTCCGTGAGGCGGGCCAGCGTCGTTGGTGGCGGCCCGGCTACGACACTGAGCAGCGTGACTGCGAGGACGCCGACGATCAGCCGGAAGCGCGCGCGGATCGGGGCGTGGCTCATCGTCGCGATCGTCCCGCTCAGGGCAGCGGGCGATGGTCGCGGAACGGGAACGCTGAATTCCAGCGAGCGCGTCGAACCCGCGTCTCGCGAGAGAGGGCGAGCTGCTCGGGGATGGTGGGCCTGGGCGCAAATCCGGCGCCTGCCGGACTGGTCGAGGGCTTCGGTGGTACGGGTCGGGCGGCGATTGGCTCGCCGGTGATTGGGCGACCTGACGAGAGGGGGCTTACAGACCCCTTCACGACCGGTTCCTGCTCGAGCGACTCGAGCAACCAGGTACCCGCCAGCAGGCTGGCGGCCAGGCCGACGAGAAAGAGGACACCGGCAGGGATCGACAGCAGGGCGATGAGGTAGCCGGCAAGCGGAATGACCATCTCTGTGCGACCGACGATCGCACTCGCATGCACGAGGGTCGGGTCCTGATCGGCGTTGGCGTCGCCCTTGGTCTGGACCCAGCGGCCATCAGGGCGGTCGATGACGGCAACGATGCGATGGGTGTACAGCGTGTTCTGCGGGCCGGCCTTGAGTGAGACGATGTCGCCGGCGTTGAGCTCGCCCGCGTCGACCGACCTGATGATCACCGCGGACCCGAGCGGGACTGCCGGCTCCATCGATCCGCCGCCGATGACGATGGTCTGGCGACCGGTGAGGGGGACGAGCTTGCCGAGCACGACGCCGCCGAGCACGACGACGATCAGGGCGAGGAGCAGGGCGTCGAGGATTCGCCGGATGATGCCGGTGGCCCGACCAAGATGCCTCTCCATCGCCTGGCCCTCCTCGGCTAGCTGGATATGAGCTTGGCCGCGACCCGTCACGAGGGACGGATCGCGGCCAGCGGTGCTGCCTGGTTGCGACTTACGGGTTGTTTGCGGTCTGCTCGGCGGCGAACGTGAACGTCGCCGTGGACGACACACCCTGGAACGTGTTGCCGGTGCCGATCGGGAGACTGACCCGGAAGCAGAGGACCTCGCTGGCCCCGCCTGCCAGGACCCGGTCGCCCGCCTGGGCACCCTGTGCCGGGTTGCCGATCGCCGCTCCGTTGAGCGTCGTGCCGGAGGCGACGATGACGGCGCCGGTGAAGAGGGCGCAGCCGCCGCCGGCATCCTCAGCCCGAACCTCGAGCGTGAGCTGGCCGCCGAGTGCGAGCGTGGCCACCGTCGACATCGCGTAGCGGAATGTCGCGTTGCCCGCATTCGCGATCGTCAGCGGGCTCGTCGCGCTGTCACCGGGCATCATTCCGGTGATCGCGGTCACGACCGCCGGGCTCGACGTGATGTCGATCGTCCCGGTGGTGAACGCCCAAGTCGTGGTCGCCGAGTCGGTGAAGAGCGCCAGCGACACAGACCCGGCACCGAACGTGAGTGCGGCCAGGGCGGTGAGGAGCGCAGCGATGCCGCGTCGTCGGGTGCGCCGGCGCCTCGTCCGGTCCTGATCCAGGTTCTGATCCACTGGTGCGAACCCCTTCTCGAATGGCGGGCACGGCTGAACCGCTGCCTCTTGTCTTCCCTGCTGGCGCCGGCTACGGGCATCGGTGACGCGATGCCCGAACGGGTGACGCCGTTCACGTGCAGTAAGCCTCCATTCGACGTAGGTCTCTACCGGACGACGGGACCACTGCGGGCAGTACGTTGGTCCCATTCAGTGTGGTGAGGACGCGACCGAAGGACGAAGGTGCTGAGCAGCGATCGAGGCGGGGCCGCCGCGCACCAGTCAAGCCGATGGATTCCGGTCTTCCTCCGTCGGCGTCTGAGCCCCTGCCAGGCGCTCGTCGTAGCGTTCGTCACGCCAGGCGAGCGCGGCCTTGAGTCCGTCCCGGCGAACGATCTCGTCGAAAGCACGCGACGTCTCGGACATGTTCACGAACGATTGAAGGTCGAGCCCGATCTGCACTGCGTCGCCAAAGCCCGCCGCCTCCATCGCCCGGTTGAGCATCAACTTCGTCGGGGCCATGACGTCGGGCGGGACACGGGCCAATCGATCGGCCAGCCGGTCGACCTCCGCGACGAGCTCGTCGGCGGCGACTACCCGATTCACCAGACCGATCCGCTCGGCCTCGCGCGCGTCGATGAGGTCGCCGGTCATGAGGAGCTCGCGGGTCCGCTTCTGGCCGATGAGGAAGGGCATGAGCAGGGTGACAGGCGCCGACCCGAATCGAATCTCGGGCTCGCCGAGCCTGGCGTCGTCGGCCGCAACGATGAGATCGCAGGCCATCGCCAGTTCGAGACCGCCCGCCAGCGCGTAGCCGTGAACCTGGGCGATGACCGGCTTCGGGCAGCGCCAGATCGCCAGGGTGGCTGCCACGTCGGCGGCGAGCACCTCGCGCCAGCCCCAGGCGTCGACGGGCTGGGCCTCGGAGAGGTCGTATCCGGAGCAGAAGGCCCGACCGGCGCCGGCGATCGCGATGACCCGGACCCGCTCGTCGTCGACAGCCGCGGCCACGGCCGCCGACAGGGCCTCGCGAAGCTCGGCGCTGATCGCGTTGAGCTTGGCCGGCCGGTTGAGCGTGAGGCGGACGCCCCACGGGGTAGGTTCGCGGAGAACGAGGTCGTCCGGCGGCATCGTCACGTTGTCACGACGAGCGCGTCGACGGCGATCGTCTCGGCGGGACCGCTGATTACGGGATTGAGGTCGATGGCGACGATGTCGGGCCGGTCGACGCCGAGCTGTGCGACCGCCACGATGATCGCGGCGATCGCCGCCCGATCGGCGGCCGGACGGCCTCGGGCGCCGTCGAGCAGCCGCGTTCCGCGGAGATCATCCAGCATCGCCGTGGCTTCCTCGGTCGTGACCGGCGCGAGACGGATCACGACGTCGTCGAGAACCTCGGCGAACACACCACCGAGCCCGGCGACGACGAGCGGCCCGAAGTCGGGGTCGCGGGTCAGGCCGACGATCAGCTCCAGGCCCGGGCTCGCCATCGGCTCGACGATGAGTCCGCGGACGCTCACCCCCGTGGCCGCGAGGATTTCACCTAGCGCCAGCAGCTCGTCGGCCACCACCGCGACCTCGACGTCGCCGCTCAGCCCGAGGCGGATCGCTCCGACGTCGCTCTTGTGGGCCAGCCCGATCGCGTCGAGCTTGAGGGCGACCGGCCGGCCGAATTCGCGGGCGGCGGCGACCGCGGCGTTGGCGTCGGTCGCTTCGCGGAGCGCCGTGACCGGAATGCCCGCAGCCGAGAGGAGCGCGAGGCTCTCGCTTTCCGAGAGGACTGCCGTCGTCGGGGTCAACACGATCGCAGCCGGAGGCTCGCCGCCCCACGTCGTCCGATCGGCCGCCAGCCTTGTCCAGGCGCCACGCCGCGGTCCGCCGACCTCGCGTCGCGCGTCACGGCGGGCCTCCCAGCGAGCGACCGCGGCGATCGCCGTGAACGCCTCCAGCGCACCCCGCAGGATCGGCACCCCGCCGGCCGCGCCCAGCTGGGCCTTCGTTTCCGCGGGCGGCTCACCAGAGGTCAGCGAGACGTAGACGGGCAGGATGTCCGGGCGATCCGCGGTCGCCCGCAGAAGCTGGTCCGTCACCTCGTTGGCCGTCTCGATCTCCGCGGGAAGGGAGCGATACGGGAAGTCGTGGACGATCGCCAGCACGTCGTACGCGCCGGACTCGGCGAAGGCGCCGAAGGCCGCGGCATAGGCCGTCGCTGGCTCCGTCGCGCCCCACGGGTCGAGCGGGTTGCCGATGTAGCCGAGCGTCGGCAGGTCGCGCAGGAGTCGGTCGCGCGCGGCCGGGGTGACCGACGGCAGGTCGATCCCGGTTCGCGGCGCGAGGTCCGCGATCAGCGAAGCCTCCCCCGTGGAGACCGTGACGACCCCGGTCCGGCCGCGACCGACGCGCCGGCCCATCCGTTGGCAACCGGCCACCAGCTCGGCCGTCTCGAGCAGCTCGTCCAGGTCCGCGCACCGGATGACGCCGGCGGCCGCCAGGGCGGCGTCGGTCGCGCGATCCTCGCCGGCCAGCGAGCCCGAATGGGCGATCGCCGCCGCCTGCGCCTGCGCGCTGCGACCGACCTTGACGACGATGATCGGCTTGCCCATCGCCAGCGCCCGATCCGCCAGGGCGAGGAACCGCTCCGGCCGCTTGAACCCTTCGAGGAAGAGGATGACCGCCGTCGTCTGAGGGTCGTCGAGGCAGTAGCCGAGGAAATCGCAGGTGTCGAGGACGACCTCGCTGCCGCAGCCGATGATTCGCGAGAAGCCGATCCGCGTTCCCGACTGGATGAACGCGTCGGTCACCGACCCGGACTGGGCGATGCCGGCGACGCCGCCGCGCGGCAGCCACGGGTTGATGTCGCCGATGTAGGTCGCGGCGTTGGTCGTAAGATCGAACACGCCCATGCAGTTCGGCCCGAGAATTGCCGTCCCGTGACGAATCGCGATCTCGCGGACCTCCCGCTGCATCCGGGCCGCCGCTTCGCCGCCCTCGACGACGCCACCGCCCGGCACGATCACGGCCGGGACACCGGCCAGAGCCGCCTCTTCGACGACCGCGGCCGCTCGCAGGGGATTGAGGGCGACGAGGACGGTATCGGGTAGCTCGGGGAGCGCGTCGAGCGACGGATAACACGGCTGGCCCAGGAGCTCGTCGTAACGCGGGTTGACGAAGTAGCAGCGGGTCTCGCTGCCCATTACGACGAGGTTGTCGCGAACGGTCCGGGCGATACCGCCGCGGCCCGACGCGCCGACGACGGCAATCGATCGGGGGGCGAAGAGGGGCCGCAGGTCGATCTGACGCGGGGAGGCCGCCGGAGCCGGGTCGGCCAATGGCGCGCCCGTGTTCATCCGACGACGGCGCTGACGCCGCGCCGCTCGAGCGCCCGGGCGATGATCAGCCGCTGGATCTCGGACGTGCCCTCCCAGATCCGGTCGACCCGCAGCTCACGGAGGTAGCGTTCCGGCGCGAACTCGCGCATGTAGCCCCGGCCGCCGAAGACCTGGACGACCCGGTCGGCGCAGCGCCAGGCCGCCTCGGACGCAAACAGCTTGGCGAGCGACGCCTTCGCGTGGACGACCTTGGGATCGGCACCATCGTCGGCGAGCTGGGCAGCCTCGCGCGTGAGCAGCCGCGCCGCAGCGGCATCCGCGGCCGAGTCCGCGAGAGGGAAGCTCACGCCCTGGAAGTCGTAGATCCG
>DATHGS010000349.1:0-5315 GCA_035490155.1 Candidatus Methylomirabilota bacterium
CTTGATCGCCAGCTCGCCTGAGTCCGGCTCGCGAAACACGACCACAGAGCCGCGACGAGGCCAGCTCCGCGTCGTCGGGTCAACGAGCAACCAATCGCCCGGCTCGATCGCCGGGCGCATCGACGCCTCGGTCACGGCCACGCGCCACGGCCCACGGGCACGCTCAGCGAGGGGCGCCGCGCGCCTCGCAGGCTCGATGGGATCTGCGCCGGGCGCGACGTCGAGGCCCGTGCCTCCGGCGACCGGCTCGTCTGAGATCGGGCCCTCGCTCAGGCCGGCCGGCCCGCGACCCGAGTCTTGTCGTTGCCGCCTGTCGCCTTCCACGCCGCGTCGACCTCGTCGATCAGGTCGAGGAGCTTCTGCGAATCGGCCGCGTCCGTCGACGCCTTGACTTTCGAGACCTGCTTGGTGGCATTCCAGAAGAGCTCGTGGAGGTTCGGGACCTTCTCGAGGTGCTCGGGCTTGAAGTAGTCGTGCCAGAGGACGTCGAGGTGATGCTTGACGAGCTCGGCCCGCTCCTCCTTGATCGCGACAGCGCGCGTTCGGAAGGTCGCGTCCGTGTTGGCTGCGTACTTCTCGTTGATCTTGTGGCACGACTCCGCCTCGATCCGGGCCTGCTCGGGATCGTAGATACCGCAGGGCAGGTCGCAGTGGGCGCGGACGACGGTCGAGGGGGCGAACCATCGGCTGATGCTGGACATCGGGACTCCTTCCGGGCACTGAAGGTGGCAGCGATCGCGAGATGAGCGATGCGTCTGGAGATTCGAAGTGTCCGAGCGTGACCCGAGGCTGTCAAACGGGCTCAGTAGCCGGACGACCCGCCGTTGTTGCAAGCGGCAAGAATGAGTGGGAGCAATGCAATCGCGACGGCGAAAGCCGGTCGTAGCCGAAGCCGAATCCGGGTGATGATCATCGAGACCTCCTGGTCGCTGGTACGTGCATGGCTTCCGGTTCGGTTTGGCCCGGGTGGATTGCCCGCGCTCGCCGCGTCTATTACGATCGCGGCACAGGGAGAGGTCAGCGGCGGCTCGCCGGCATCGCCGGTGACGGTTCCGCAATCGGCGCTCCCTTCTGGTGCAGCAGGTTCGATTCCTGCATCGCTCGCTGCGGTGGGTCTGCCTTGACGCGAACAGAACGTCGGCCCTGTAGGCTTCGGGCCTCCGCCGCCGGGTTGTGACCCGCCGCGACGAGCGCAACATCGACCGGAAGGTCCGGTCCAGAGGGGGAGGCTGTCCGTGCAACCACTGATCGCGCTCCTCGCGATCCTGCTGATCGTCGTCGTCATCGCCCTCCTGACGAGACCCTTCATCGGCTTCGTCACGGTTCGCGACTACCAGCGCGGGCTGCGCTACCGACGCGGCAAGTTCAGCGGGTTGGTCGATCCGGGCATGCACGTCGTCTTCAGGCCATTTTCGGAGATCTTCGTCCTCGACGGTCGGCCCGCCTACCTCACGCTCGAGGGACAGGAGATCCTGACCGCCGATATCGTCCCGATCAAGATCAGCCTCGCCGCGAGGTATGTCATCGGGGACCCGGTGGCCGCGGTGACCGGCGACCAGAGCTACGGCCAGGCGTTTCGCCTCGAGCTCCAGCTCGGCTTGCGCGAGGCGCTAGCCGGCCGCACCGCGGACCAGCTCCTGGCCGAACGCGCGACGATCGGACCCGCTGTCTTCGAGCGCACCGCAAGCCGGCTCGCCCGGCTCGGGATCGAGCTCCTGTCGGTCGAGGCGCGCGATCTCATGGTCTCGGGCGAGCTGAAGCGGGCATTCGCAGGCGTCATCACAGCGCGAAAGGAGGGCGAGGCCGCGCTCGAGCGGGCTCGTGGCGAGACCGCGTCCCTGCGGAACCTGGCGAATGCCGGCCGGATGGTCGAGGACAACCCCGGCCTCCTCCAGCTCCGGATGCTCCAACAGCTCGGAGCGTCGCCCGGTAGCAGCGTCTTCCTGACGATGCCCGACGGGACCGGCGGCACGACCGATGGCGCGCCGCCGACGACACAGCCGCGCGCTGCGGCGACACAGCCGCGCGCCGCGGCGACTCGGACCACGCGCGGCCGGGCGGCGGCCGACTAGACCGAACCCGTCCGACCGGCCGGCTACTTGATCCCGGTTCGGTATGATCCCTTCGTGAGCGAACGCGGGTTGCCCATCGCGGACAGCGCGACAGCCTGTCCCTTCGTCGCGTTCGAGGACGATCGTGACGAGCGGGCGACTGTGCCCGACCACCGCCACCGCTGTTATGCGGACGTTCGACCCTCGCCGCGCGCGCTCGCCCACCAGGAGGCCTACTGCCTCTCGAGCTCGTTTCCCGTCTGCCCGACCTTTCAGGACTGGGCTCGTCGCGAATCGGCTCGAGCCCGGGCCGACGCCCAGGCGCGCGAGGACGCCGATGCGGCCGACCGAGCAGCAGGGCCCGCCTCCGGTGCGGCTGCCGCCGCTGGTGCCGCCGCCGGAGCCGCGGGGCTTGCCGCCGGCGGAGCGTCGGGCGCAGCGTCCGGCGGAGCCGACCACGCAGGCGACGCAGCTGCCCGGACGTTCGACCGCGACATACTGCCCGTCGAGGCCGGCAGCGATGACACCGATGACGACGATGAGGATCGGTCAACCGACACCCGGCCGGGCGATGACGACGGCGAGCCACGACGGAACCCGCCGCGCGACTGGTCGGCTCCGCCGCCCTGGCTCGCAAGCAGCGAAGCGGCGCGCGCCCACAACTCGCCTCCGCCCGATTTCCTCGCCCGCCGCGCCGCGGAACCAGGACAGGGCCTGGCCGGCAGCGCCGCAGATCGGTTGGCCGGTGGGTCACCCGTCCCGTCGTCGCCCGCAGCCGCGTGGCGGGAGCCGGAGGCCGATGACGAGCACCTCAGCGGTCGTGGCGCCCCACCGCCGCGCCGACCGCGAGCCTACGACCAGCACCTCGGCGGCCCTTCAAGCGGGCCCGACTGGGAACGGCCGCGGCGATACGAGGCGTATCCGACCATCAAGACCCGGGTGGGCATGCCGGCGATACCGCGGATCGCCGTCCTTGCGGCGCTCATCGTCCTGGCAGCGCTCGCCATATTCTTCCTTCCGGCGATCCTCGGCCTCGGGAACAAGAGCGGCCCTGGCGGCGCCTCGCCATCGGCGGCCGTCGCCCCGTCGGTCTCCACCGAGCCGACGACGGCGCCCGCGGCGACGCCCATCCTCTACACGATCAAGAAGAACGAGACGCTGTCGAAGATCGCGACCGCTCACGGCATCACGCTTCAGCAGCTCCTCGACGCCAACCCGACGATCAAGAACCCGAACAAGATCGTCGAGGGTCAGCAGATCACGATCCCGACGCCCCAGGCCTCGGTCCCCGACGAGTTCGGGCCGTCGGGCTCGCCCGCCGGGAGTCCGTAAGCCAGGCTGTCGGTCGGCCGGCCTGGGACTTCCGAGGAGGGCCGTTCGCGTCAGCGGCGGGCGAGGTTGATCGAGGTGATCCGTCCGGCCTCGACCCGGAACATCGCGTCGAGGTGGAGCGACGGGGCGCCCGGCCTCACGACGAGGACGTCGGCCTCGTACGTGTTGCCGGTATCGCGAACCTCGCCCGGGATCATCTTCAGGCCAGCCTCACCCCGGAGGAACCAGCCACCCACCCGGTCGACCCCGCGGAGCGTCTGGGCGCTGTCTCCGACGTGGATCCGCATCTCGGCGTTTTCGGCCATGAGACCGACGGCCGCCTCGCGATCGCCCGCGTTCAGCAGCTCGAAAAACGTGTCCATGGTGTCGACGGCGCCCACGGCCGCAGTGTACCCGTCATGATCCGGAGATGCCCTCGGAACTCGCGCGCCACTGGGGTCTCGATCCCGCGATCACCTTCCTGAACCACGGCTCGTTCGGTGCGTGCCCGCGGGCCGTCCTGGACGTCCAGCAGGCCCTCCGGGATGAGCTCGAGGCGGAGCCCGTCCGGTTTCTCGGGCGAGAGCTCGACGGTCGTCTGGCGACTGTGCGTGAGGCGTTGGGCGACTTCGTCGGCGCCGATCCCGATGACCTCGCCCTCGTGGCCAATGCGACCGGTGGGGCCAACGCCGTCATCCGCTCGCTGCGATTCGAGACCGGCGACGAGATCGTCACCACCGACCACGAGTACAACGCGGTCCTGAACGTTCTCCGGTATGTCGCGGAGCGGGACGGGGCACGGGTGGTCATCGTCGCGTTGCCGTTCCCGGCAGTCTCACCGGACGACGTCCTCGAACGGGTCCTCGCCGCGGTCACCGAGCGGACGCGGCTGGCGGTCATCAGCCATGTCACGAGCCCCACGGCGCTGATCCTGCCGGTTGAGCGGATCGTCCCTGCGCTCGTGGAGCGTGGGATCGACACGCTGGTCGATGGCGCTCACGCGCCGGGGATGGTGCCGCTCGATCTCGACGCGATCGGCGCGGCCTACTACACCGCCAATCTCCACAAGTGGGTGTGCGCCCCGAAAGGGTCAGCCTTCCTCCACGTCCGGCGCGATCGCCAGGCCGGCGTCCGGCCGGGCACGATCTCGCACGGGCTCAACGCGCCGACCGACGAGCGGTCGCGCTTCCGGCTCGAGTTCGACTGGCAGGGGACGCTCGACCCTACGCCGTGGCTCGCGGTGCCGGCCGCGATCGATTTCATCGGCGGGCTCGTCGACGGCGGATGGCCTGCGGTCATGGCTCGCAACCACGAGCTGGCCGTGTATGGCCGGGACGCGCTGGCGGGCGTCCTCGGCGGTGAGCATCCCGGCTCGCCGACGACCATGATCGGGGCGATGGCGGCCCTGCCGCTGCCGCCGGACGGGCCGCTCGGCGGCATCGAGGCGAGCGGCTCGTCGCCCCTCGACACGGATCCGTTCCAGCTCGTCCTCTACGAGCGGTTTGGAATCGAGGTCCCGATCGGCGCCTGGCCGGTTCCGGCGGTCCAGGCCGCAGGGCCGCCGATTCGATCGATCCGTATCTCGGCCGCTCTCCACAACGACGCGGCCGACATCGACCGGCTGGTCACCGCTCTTGGCGAGCTGAAGGCCGGAGCGGTTTCACGTTAGCCGTCCGATCTCGCTCGTTAGCCGTCCGATCTCGCACGCCGCGGCACTTCGATCTTCCGCAAGGGTCGATCTGCGGATGGTTCCATTCAAGCGAAACGACCGCGCGAATGGGCGTCTTCTCGACGGGTCGCTGACCGAGGAGCCCATCGAGCGGTGCCGAGACTCCCACGTGAGCTTGTCCGGTGGTCGTCCCTGCGCCCGATGAAGGCGGCGATCGGTGACGACGACGGCCGCCGTGGCGGCCGAGGCGGTCGTTTTCAACGATGGTTCCGCTCGGTTGGAAC
>DATHGS010000350.1:0-3945 GCA_035490155.1 Candidatus Methylomirabilota bacterium
CGACGAGATCCTCGGGATCCTCTACGCCAAGGATCTCCTGCCGTTCCTGCGCGAATCGGCCGGCCCGCGACCGGACCTCCGAACGCTCCTGCGGACGCCCGTCTATATCCCCGAGTCGATGACCGTCGACGACCTCCTGCACGAGTTCCAGCGTCGGAAAGTCCACCTCGCGATCGTCCTCGACGAGTACGGCGGGACGGCCGGCCTCGTCACGATCGAGGACCTCCTCGAGGAGATTGTCGGCGAGATCCAGGACGAGTACGACGTCGAGGAGCCGATGATCGTCCGCCTCTCGGATGACGAGGCGAGGCTCGACGGGCGAGCGTCCGTCGACGACCTGGCCGAGCTGTTCGACACGAACCTCGGCCTCGAGGACGAGGACGAGTACGACACGGTCGGCGGGCTCATCTATCACCGGATCGGAGGCGTGCCGACACCGGGCGATCGGGTCGAGGTCGATGGCCTGACGCTCACGGTCGAATCGACCGACGGACGGCGCGTCGGAAAGGTTCTCGCGGTCCGCCGCCGCGACGAAACCGGCGGCCCGACCCCGGACGAGGACGGCGACCGCTAGGAAGGGCACCTCAGCGACGAGTCGCGCACCGCTCACGGATGTCGGAGGCGCTTCGCGACGCGCCAGGTTTCCTGCCAAAAGCCCGCCTCAGCCACATTGGGCGGGATGGACGAACGCCGCGCTGGGTTTCCAACCGTTCGGCGAGCGCGGATGCAGCGGTTTCAAGCTTGAACGTGCCGCGCGTAAGGCCTGGGAACCCGCCCAGAGCCTAGAATCCCGGTGGCATTCCGCGACTAAGGACGCTGGCAGCGGCTTTTGGCGCGAAACCCGGGTGAACGGCCGAGCGGGCGGGTGACGGCCACCGCTAGAACGCGGCCGCTGAGGCGACCTACGCGGTGATGACCGACACGATGATCTGTTCGAGCTTGGCCCGGGCGCGCGGGTCGACGACGCCGGCGGCGTCGAGCTCGGCGAGCGCCTCGTCGCGGTGGCGGCGAGCCTCGGTCCGGGTGAAGTCGTGGGCGCCGCTCCGATCGAGGATCGAGATGATCTCCGTGACGTCGTCGCCCGTCGGTTCGGCCTTGCGATAGAGCTCCGCGAGGCGCTCGCGATCCTCCGGCCCGGCGTGCTCGAAAGCATAGATCACCGGCAGCGTCTTCTTGTGGCGGGCGATGTCGGTCGGCTCCTTGCCGGTCGCCCGCTCGGCGCCCCAGATCCCGAGCAGGTCGTCGTTCAGCTGGAAGGCCAGCCCGAGCGCCCAGCCGAAGCCGCGATATCGGGCGATCACCTCGTCGTCGTCGGTCGCCAGGAGGGCGCCGGCATGGATCGAGGCGGCGATGAGCGCGGCGGTCTTGCGGCCGATCATGTCGAAGTAGAGCTCGACCGACATGACCTCTTCCGACTCGCTAGTCGCGATGTCGATGTACTGGCCCTCGCACAGGGCGACGCAGGTCTCGTCGTAGAGCCGCATGAGTCGCAGGACCTTCGCGTCAGAGAAGCCGAGGTCCGACAGCCGATGAAGGGCGACACGGCTGAGGCTGAAGAGCATGTCGCCGGCATTGATCGCCTGGGCGACCCCGTGGAGGGCCCAGAGCGTTGGGCGGTGTCGACGTTCGCGGTCACCATCCTCGATGTCGTCGTGGACGAGGCTGAAGTTGTGGCCGAGTTCCACCGCGGCGGCGCCCGGCAGGGCGGCGGCGTGATCACCGGCGATTGAGGCGTACGCGAGCAGGCCGAGGAGCGGGCGCATCCGCTTGCCGCTGGGGGCGCCGCTGCCGTCGAGGCCGAGGTGGTAGCGGATCATCTCGTACGCACCGGCGGTCGAGTCGTCGTGATCGCCGACGAGGCGAAGGATCTCCGACTCCGTGTCGGCGATGAGCGTCTCGAGGTCGAATTCGTGCGACACGGTTGCCATCTCGGCGCCAGTGTAGCGGGATCGGGGCAAACGTGCGAGCCCCCGGTAGCCTGTTCGCGAAGTGGCTCACGGCCACCGCCCCGAGATACAGCCGATATGCCGATTCCGAACGGCGCCAGAACTCACTTGTCTTTTCGCGGGTGCTCCGAGATCGGCATCCGAACTCGGACGATCGCCCACGGGAGAAGTGATTTCCGGCGCCGTGCGATTTCGGACGATCCAGGCCCTGCGAACCAAGCCGATGGCCGAGGCGACGGTCACGGTGCCGCGGCACTCGGTCGCCGCGCCGGGCAAACGGAGGCGCCGGTTCGGGGGACGCGTCCGCACCGGCGCCTATCGGTTCTTTCGCCTTTTGCGGGCAAACGGATCACGTGCCGTTTGGGACGCTCTCGATCGCACCCTGAAGCCGCGAATGCTACCGTGCAAGCGTGCCGATCCCGCGCCGCTACACGACGGACGCCATCGTCCTGTCCCGCTTCGATTTCGGCGAGGCGGACCGGATCCTGACCCTCATCACCCCGGGCAGCGGCAAGCTGAAGGCGATCGCCAAGGGCATCCGCCGGCCGACCTCCCGGCTCGGTGGCAGCCTCGAGCCGTTCGCCGAGCTCCAGGTATCGCTCGCCCGCGGTCGGAACTTCGAGGTCGTGACCCAGGTCAGCGTCAGTCATGCCTGGCTGCGGCTGCGCGACTCGCTCGAGGGCGCCGCCACCGCCTGGTACCTCGCCGAGCTGGCCGACCGCTCCCTCGAGGAGCAGACGCCGGCCGAACCGCTCTACGGGTTGCTCCGGCGGGCCTACGAGTTGCTCGACGCCGGGATGGCCGCCGGCCGAGTCGCCCGCTGGTACGAGATGCACCTCGCCGACGAGCTGGGTGTCCGGCCGGAGGTCGATCGCTGCGCGGAGTGCGACCGGATGCTCGAGCCCGACGGCCGGTTCCGCTGGGTACCGCAACTCGGCGGCGTGATCTGCGACCGTTGCCCGGGGCCCTCGTACGATCGATCCGGCCTGTCCCTCGAGGCGCTCAAGCTGCTCAAGGCGTACCAGCGTCTCGACGTCGCCGGGATTGCGTCGCTGCGGCTCGCCGCCACGACGGAGCGCGAGGTCGAAGCGGACCTCCGCGAGTTCATCGGTCACGCCCTCGAGCGCAACGCCAAGTCACTGGCTTTCCTCGACGAGGTCCGGGCAGGCGTTTCGTGAGGCTCAAGGCCGCCGCCCTCGTGGCCGGCGGGCTGGGAGTCGCGGCATTCGCGAGGATCGGTGGGAGGGCGCTCGTCGCCCGGTCCGAGCGCCGCCTGAACCCGGTCGGCAGCCCGCCGCCGTATCGGCCGTCCGATCGGGCCCTCGAGATACACGCTCGCTCGACCGTCGTCGACCTCCACGCCGATTCGCTCCTCTGGGGCCGCGATCTGCTGAAGCGCGGCGACCGCGGCCACGTCGATGTCCCGCGGCTCGTCGAGGGCGGAACGGCCATCCAGGTCTTCGCCGTGACGACGAAGGTGCCGCGCAACCTGAACATCGAGCGGAACGACGATCGGACAGACGACATCCTGCTCGTGGCGATTGCCCGCGGCTGGCCGCCGGCGACCTGGCGGAGCCTGCTCGCCCGGGCGGAATACCAGGCAAGGCGCCTGGAGGCGTTCGCAGATCGATCCGGCGGGCGCCTGGCGCTCATCCGCCAGCGGGGCGACCTCGAGGCGTTTCTCGCCCGCCGCGCCACCGACAAACGGATCGTCGGCGGTCTCCTGGCGATCGAGGGCGCCCATGCGTTCGACGGCGATCCCGCCAACGTCGACCGCCTCGCGGCGGCCGGCTATCAGATGGTCGCGCCAACCCATTTCTCCGACAACGACTTCGCCGGCTCGGCCCACGGCGTCGAGCGGGGCGGGCTGACCCCACTCGGGCGCGAGCTCATCGGTTGGCTCGAAAGTGCCTCCGTCATCGTCGATCTCGCCCACGCGTCGGCGCGGACGATCGACGATGTCCTTGCGATGGCGACCCGGCCGGTCGTCGCCTCTCAC
>DATHGS010000351.1:0-5139 GCA_035490155.1 Candidatus Methylomirabilota bacterium
CAGAACCTGTAGTTGTCGTCGGTCTCCTCGGCGGCGTGCGATCGACGCCGGAACAGGTTCGTCACGTCGTCCCCTTCCGGTGGCCGAAGGTCGCTCGAGGACGCAAACAGCCGGGGCAAGACGGATTGGAGGTCATGGTCACACGCTACCACGACCTTCCCGTTCACGTTAATGTTGGCCGCTAGCCGGCACCGCCGGTCACCGATGCAACGAGCGCCTGCGCCTCGTCGAGCAACTGCGCGAGATGCTCCTCGCCGCGGAAGCTCTCGGCGTAGACCTTGGCCACGTTCTCCGTGCCCGACGGCCGGGCGGCGAACCAGCCGTTGGCGGTGACGACCTTCAGGCCGCCGATCGGGGCGTCGTTGCCCGGGGCTCGGGTCAGGATCGCGGTGATCGGGTCGCCGGCGAGGGTCGACGCGGTCACGTCGGCCGGTGACAGGCGACCGAGGGCGGCCTTCTGTTCCGGCGACGCCGGCGCGTCGACCCGGCGATAGGCCGGCTCGCCGAATCGCGCCGTGAGCTCGGCGTACGCGACACCGGGATCGCGGCCGGTCCGGGCGGTCAGCTCGCAGGCGAGGAGGTCGGCGATGATTCCGTCCTTGTCGGTCGTCCAGACGGAGCCGTCGCGGCGGAGGAACGAGGCGCCGGCACTCTCCTCGCCGCCGAAGCCAATCGAGCCGTCGACCAGGCCGTCGACGAACCACTTGAAACCGACCGGGACCTCGACGAGCCGCCGGCCGAGATCGGCGACGACGCGGTCGATCATCGATGACGACACGAGCGTCTTGCCGACGCCGACGTCGGCGCCCCAGTCGCGGGCCCCGCCGAACAGGTAGGCGATCGCGGCACTCAGGAAGTGGTTCGGGTTCAGGAGCCCGGCTGCCGGCGTCACCACGCCATGACGGTCGGCGTCGGCGTCGTTGCCGAGGGCGACGTCGAACCGATTGCGGAGCGCGATCAGGCCTGCCATCGCGCTCGGCGACGACGGATCCATCCGGATCTTGCCGTCCCAGTCGTAGGTCATGAACCCGAACGTCGGGTCGACTTTGTCGTTCGTGACCGTGAGATCGAGGCCGTAGCGCTCCGCGATCGCCGGCCAGTAGCCGACCGACGCGCCGCCCATCGGGTCGACGCCGATCCGGAGCCCCGATGTCCGGATGGCGTCCATGTCGATGACGTTAGCCAGGTCGGCCACGTACGTCGCAGTGAAGTCGTGCGGCGTTGCGGCCGCGCGGGCGCGTTCATGGGGAATGCGCTCGATCCCCGCGACCCCGTCGTTCCCGCGGCCTTCGAGCAGCCGGTTGGCCTCGTCCTGGATCCAGCGTGTCACATCGGTGTCGGCCGGGCCGCCGTTCGGTGGGTTGTACTTGAAGCCGCCGTCGTCGGGCGGGTTGTGCGATGGCGTGACGACGATCCCGTCTGCCAGACCGCGCCCGATCGCAGTCGCGCCCTCTGCCGGTTGGCGGATGTCCCGTCCGCGGTTGGCGACGATGATCGCGTGGGAGACGGCCGGGGTCGGGGTGAAGCCGTCGGCCGAGTCGACGCGAACGTTGACGTCGTGGGCGGCGAGTACCTCGAGCGCCGTCCGGGTCGCCGGCCCCGAGAGGGCGTGCGTGTCGCGGCCGATGAACAGCGGGCCGTCGTAGCCCTTTGCCGCGCGGTAGCGGCAGATCGCCTCGGTGATCGCGAGGATGTGGTGCTCGTTGAACGCGCCGCGCAACGACGAGCCGCGGTGGCCGGACGTCCCGAAGGCGACGCGCTGGGTCGGGTCGGAAGGGTCCGGAATGATGTCGTAATAGGCGCGGAGGAGCGCGTCGACGTCGACCAGGGTGGCCGGGTCGGCCGGCTTGCCGGCCCTCTCGCTGGTGGCCATCGAAGGCACCTCAACGATGCGGCTGTAAGTCGTCGAGGGTACCGGGTTCAGTCCGGGTTCGAAGCCTGAACGAGCCGCGCCCCCCGGAGAATTCCGGAGGGCGCGGGCACCGTTACGGGCGGGCTGTGATCACTGTGGGCGGAGGCCCGCGCCCCCGGCACTGGTCGACTTGGAACCGCGCAGGAGGCGCGAGTGCAGGCCGTGGTCGTTGGAGACCGGAGCCACACCGGCGGCCCTGGCGGCCGCGGCAGCCGCGGCATCCGTATAGCCGGACCAGGTGTAATCGTTGAAGACCGAGGCCGAACCGGCGGCCTTGGCGGCCGCGGCGGCAGCCGCGTCCGTGTAGCCGGACCAGCCATAGTCGTTGTAGACCGGGGTCGCGCTGATAGCAGCGCCGGGCCCGATCTCGTCACGCGAGCCGCGATCGATGAAGGCCGGAGCCGAGCGGCCTGCCGGTGCGGCCTGCGACTTCGTCGCCAGGGTCTGGCTGACGGCCAGGGCGACGGCGAAAGCGATGACCAGTGCGATCGCCGCGAGCGCGGTGCCGAGCTGGCGGATGCCCAGCGTCTGCTGGACGGTGCGGGTGGAAGCGGACATCGGTCCCTCCTGTGGATCCGGCCCGGCTCCGAATTGTTCGGTGCCCGAGGACCGGAGTCCTTCGATGTCCACATCCTCGATTCGCACGCCCCCGCCGCCATCGGGCGGATGCCCCACGCGTGGCGGCCAGGCGCCTCAAAGACACGCCGCGGACGTCGTGGGGTGCCTTATCCGCCTCGGCTCGATACGCTGCGAGCAGGGGCCGGGCGTAAGATCGGGCCGTGGTTCGAATCACGAGCCCGACCTTCATCGGCCGTTCCGCCGAGCTGGCGATGCTCGACGAGGCGCTCGAGGCGGCCGCCCAGGGACACACGACGACCGTCCTGATCGGCGGCGATGCCGGTGTCGGAAAAACGCGCCTTCTCCAGACCTGGAACGAACATGCGCGGGAGCGGGGAGCGAAGGTCGTGACCGGGTCGAGCCTCGACCTGGGTGAGAGCGGACCGGGATACACCGCGATCGTCGAGGCGTTGCGTGAGTTGATCGAGGGCCTCGGGTCCGACGACGTCAATGAGCTCCTGGGACCCGATCGTTCGATCCTTTCGCGGGTCGTTCCAGAGCTCGCGACCGATGGAAGCGAGCGCGAATATCTTCAGCCTCTCGCTCAGACGCGAGTGTTCGACAGGATCGTTGACCTCTTCGATCGCGCCTCACAGAGGTCGCCTCTCGTTCTCCAACTCGAGGACCTTCACTGGGCAGACCCGTCAACCCGAGCGTTCATCGTCTATCTCGTCGAGATGTCGAAGACCGCCAAGCTCCTCATCACGGGCACCTACCGGCCGGAGGAGACAGGGCGCGATCATCCGTTTCGCGCAGTCCTCGAGCAGGTCCTGCGACGGCCAGGCGTCCTGAACCTGCAGCTCTCGCCATTCGACCGCGACGAGACTCGGGAGCAGCTCGTCGGCATCCTCGGCCGGCCACCTTCAAACGCACTGCTTGACGCCGTCGTTCAGCGATCGGAGGGCAATGCGCTGTTCACGGAGGAACTCATCGCGGTTGGCGACATCGACGCCGACCTTCCACGGTCGATCGCGGAGGCCCTGGCGGCCCGCTCGGCTGGAATGCCGCCGACCGCTGGGGCGATCCTTCGCATCGCTTCCGTGGCGGGCAGAACGGTCTCGTACGGCGTGCTCCGAGCGTCGATGGCCTTACCGGAGGACGAGCGCGCGGACGCACTCCGCAGCGTCGTGCGGGCAAACATCATGGAGCCATGACACGCCGGCGAGGGCTATCGCTTTCGACACGCGCTCCTCCAGGAAGCGATCTACCAGGACACGCTGCCAGGTGAGCGCAGGCGCCTGCACGCAATCGTCGCTCAGGCGCTGGAGGGCGGAGCCGATCAGTCGATCGACCAGCTCGACCTGCCGTCCTTCCTCGCTCACCACTGGTACGAGGCGAGGGAATTCGACCACGCGCTGGCTGCGTCGGTTGATGCGGGTAACCTGGCGGCCCGGCGATCGGCGCATCGGGAAGCCCTTCATCACTTCGAGCGGGCAGTGGAGCTTTGGGACAGGGTGCCTGAGGCCCAGGTTCAGGCGGGGATGGGCCTGGCTGATCTCCTGCAACGGGCAACAAGAGAGGCATACCTCGCAGGCGAGCCGGGCAGGGCGGTCGAGCTTGGCCGACAGGGGCTGGACCAGCTTGAGATCCATGGCGACCCCGCCCTGCGCGCGCGTGTCCTCGACGATCTCTCATTCTCCCTGGATGAGCTCACTGAAGAGAATGAGGCAGAGGCGTTGGAGCTCGAGTTGGCCGACATGGACACCGCGACCTTGCCGGCTGTGGAGCAAATGCTCGTCCTCGACGCTCGGTCAAGGCTGTTTCGTTTCAAGCACGGCGACCATGCCGCGGCCAGGGCGGCGGCCGACGAAATGCTGGCGGTCGCCCGGACCACGGGCGACGAGGATCTCGAGGCGCAAGCTCAGCTGGCGGTTGGCTGCAGCCTGGCTGACCTGCAGGACTTCGATGGCGCGATCGAACGCGCAGGTCTCGCCAGCGAATTGGCGATGAGGGCAGGCGATACCGAACTCGTTTGCAGGGCGCAGCGCGAGGTGTTTGAGGCCCTCTGGCAGGCGCGATCGTACGAGACGGCCATCGCCACAGCCCGAGAGGCCCAACGGTACGCTGACCGCGTGGGTCTCGGTCGATCCGTGGGACCCCGCGCGGCAGTCATCGAGGCCGACTCGCTCCGCGCCCTGGGGCGGCTGTCCGAAAGCGCAGAGGTCGTCGATGCTGCCCTGCTCAACGAGCCTGTCGGAATCTCGCTGCTCGCCCTCCACACGCTCGCCGCCGAACTGGCGATCAATCTCGGTTCCCTCGATGCCGCGGCCGATCACCTTGCTGCCGCCCGAGCCCCGGACGTGACCTACCCGCGCGGTTTCTTTGCGACGATCAGCGCGGAGTTCGCCATCGCGCAAGGGCGGACGGATGACGCGCGTGACATTGCGGCAGCCACGGGCCGTCGGCTCTCGGCCCACAGGCCCTTTACAGGGGACAGCGAAGATCTGTGGTGGCTGGTCGAGGTCGGACTCGCGGCCGAAGCTGAGCGAGCGGAGAACTCGCGGGCCGCGAATGACGAGGCTGCGCGCCTCGAAGCCAGCGTCGCCGGAAACACGCTGATTGGCTATCTCGACGACGTCCGGCGCCTTCGCGATACGACCGGCATCCCC
>DATHGS010000352.1:0-3209 GCA_035490155.1 Candidatus Methylomirabilota bacterium
GAATCCGACCGGAATCGGGCCAACCTGGTTGTCGAGGTGGACGCCGGCCAGCCAGTCGGGCAGGTTCGGCAGGTAGTCGCCCTTCTCGCGCAGCGGCAGCGTAAGGATCGCCGAGGTGTAGGCCCCCAGGGCCATGAACCCGATGTGACCGAGCGAGAAGACCCCGGTGAAGCCACTCGACAGGTTCAGGGCGACTACCAGGATGATGAAGATCGCGAGGTTGATCACGAGGCCCTGCCAGAACGACTGGCCGCTCGCGTCGAGCAGGGCGAACAGGATGGCGGCGACCGCGACCGCCAGGCCAGGCCCGGCCAGGCGCGATGCCGTACCCGCGCGGTCCGCTCGGTCCGCTCGGTCCGGGGCCCCGACCGGGGCTGTCACAGGGATTCCTCGCGATCGCGCCGCCCGAGGATGCCCTGCGGGCGCACGAGCAGGACGAGGATTAGGGCCACGAACACGAACGCGTCGCGGTAGCTCGCAAGCGAGCTCGGGAGCCAATGCTGGAGGAATTCCCGGACGGGATCTGGCACGGAGCCCGGCGGCAGCAGGTCGCCGATCCCGGTCAGCGCCGTTGCGAGGACCTCGAGGAAGCCGAGCACGTAGCCACCGAGGACCGCGCCCGCGATGCTCCCGAAGCCGCCGATGACCGCCGCGATGAATGCCTTGAGGACCGGCGTGAAGCCGATGTACGGATTGATCTGGCCGGCCTGGACGGCGAACAGGAGACCGGCCACCGCAGCCAATGCCCCGCCGATCGCGAACGCGGTCGCGACGACGCGGTTCACCTTGATCCCCATCAGCTGGGCGGCAACGAGGTCCTCCGCCGCGGCCCGCATTGACAGCCCGAGGCGAGTCCGCGTCACGAACACCGTGAGAAGGCCAAGCAGCACCGTCCCCGCGACGAAGCTAATGATGTTCACCTGCTGGACGGTGATCGTGCCGATCGTCGCGACGCCACCGAGTCCCTCCGGGCTAGGGAACGCGATCTGCTGCGGCTTGCCGGCGATGCGGGTCGTCAGCAGCGTCCCGTTCTGGAGGATCTGGCCGACCGCGAACGAGCTCAGCAGCATCGCCACGTCGGGGGCGCCGCGGATCGGCCGGTAGGCGATCCGCTCCATGAGCAGTGCGACGAGGACCGTGCCCGCGACCATGATCGGAATGGCGACGGCGAGCGGCAGGCCGGCGCCCAGCGAGAAGGCCGCGAGGTAGGCGGCGATCATCATCAGGTCGCCGTGGGCGAAGTTGATCAGCCGGAGGATCCCGAAGACCATCGCGAGGCCGACAGCCATCAGCGCGTAGAGGCTGCCCGCGCTGAGCGCATTGACGACCTGCTGGAGGAAGTAGTCGCCCATCCTTACGCTCCCAGGTACGACCGTTCGACCTGGGGATCGCGGCGGAGGACGTCGGCCGGGCCCTCCAGCGTGATCCGCCCGGTCTCCATGACATAGGCCCGATCGGCGACATCGAGCGCATGGTGGACGTTCTGCTCGACGAGCAGGATGGTCCGGCCCTGCCGCTTGAGCTCCGCGATCGTCTCGAAGATCCGCTCGACCATGAGCGGGGCGAGGCCGAGCGACGGCTCATCGAGGAGCAGGAGCCGCGGCCGGCTCATGAGCGCCCGCCCGATCGCGAGCATCTGCTGCTCGCCGCCGGACAGTGTGCCGCCGGCCTGGCGGAGCCGCTCCTTCAACAGCGGGAACAGCTCGAAGACCATCTCGGTGTCGGCGGCGATCGCTGCCTGGTCGGAGCGCGAAACCGCCCCAAGGACCAGATTCTCGCGGACCGAGAGGCTGCCGAAGATGCGCCGACCCTCCGGGCAGTGCGAGATGCCGAGGGCGACGATCCGATCGGTCGACGCCCGATGGATGTCGGCGCCCTCGAACGTGATCGCGCCGGGCGACGGCCGCAGCAGCCCGGAGATCGTCCGCAGCGTCGTCGTCTTGCCGGCCCCGTTCGAACCGATCAGGGCGACGAGCTCTCCTTCCGCGACCCGCAGCGACACGCCCTGGAGCGAGCGGATGTTGCCGTACTGGACGTGGACGTCGCTCAGCTCAAGCATGTCGGGCCTTGCCGAGATAGGCCGCGATGACGTCCGGATTGGCTCGAACCGATGCCGGATCGCCCTCGGCGATGAGCTTGCCGTAGTTGAGGACCTGGATCCGGTCGCACAGGCCCATGACGAGCGGGATGTCGTGGGCGACGAGGACGATCGTGATCGACAGCTCGTCGCGGAGCCGCCGGATCAGGCCGAGGAGCTCCTTCGTCTCGATCGGGTTCATGCCGGCGTTCGGCTCGTCGAGGAGGAGGATCCGTGGCTGGAGACCGACGGCGCGGGCGATCTCGAGGCGGCGTTGGTCGCCGTACGGGAGGCTCCGTGCCGGGCGGTCGCGGGCCGCAGCGAGCCCGAACCGATCGAGAAGCTCGACTGCAGCCTCCCGCAGCTCGGCCTCGCGGCGCCTGAACGACGGCGTCGACAGCAGTGTTGCCACGACCGACGGCCGCTGGCGCCGCTGGATCGAGACCATGACGTTGTCGAGGACGGACAGGTCGCCGAACAGGCGGATGTTCTGGAACGTCCGACCGATCCCCAGCCTGGCGACGCGGTAGGCCGGGGCGCCCGTGACATCCTGGCCATCGAATTTGACCGTCCCGCTAGATGGCCGGAGGAACCCCGACAGGAGGTGGAACAGCGTCGTCTTGCCCGCGCCGTTCGGGCCGATTACGCCGTGGATCGTCAGCGGTCGGAGATCCAGCGAGTAGTCGTCGAGGGCTCGCAGGCCGCGGAATGACTTCGATAACCCGCGGACCTCGAGGAGCCGCGCCTCTTCGGTTCCGGTGGCGGTTGGTGTGGCTGGCACGCCATCCTCAGGCTCAGTCGGACGCGGATCAGCGGTCGCTTCGGGCGAGGGTACGCGATGGCGAGATGAACGAGATGACGGTTTCGGAGACCGGGGTCAGATGTACGGCGCGAGGCGTGCGCTGAGCTGTGGCTTTGGCAGCGCGCCGACGATCCGGTCGACCGGCTTGCCGTCGCGAAGCACGACCATCGTCGGGATGCTCATCGCGTCGAACCGGACCGCCAGGCCCTGGTTCTCGTCGACGTTGACTTTCACGATCTTGAGCTTCCCGGCATGCTCCTGGGCGAGCTCCTCGAGGATCGGGCTGACGAAGCGGCAGGGACCGCACCATGGCGCCCATAGGTCGAGGAC
>DATHGS010000353.1:0-2485 GCA_035490155.1 Candidatus Methylomirabilota bacterium
GTCTAACACGCACGCATCGCCGCCCTGTGGCCGCCGAAGCGATCCAGGACATCCATTAGCCGTTGACGTGGCGACTCCTACATCATCACCAGGCCGCCGTCAACGGCGAGCACCTGTCCCGTGATGAACGCGGCCTCATCGCTTGCGAGGAACGCGACGGCGTTGGCGATCTCCTCCGTCGTCCCGAACCGCCCCAGCGGCGTCCGGGCGGTGATCTCGGCCTGGAGTGCCTCCGGCAGGTCCTTGGTCAGCTCGGTCAGGACGAAGCCGGGCGCCACGGCATTGCACGTGATCCCGCGTGAGGCGAGTTCGCGGGCCGTCGCCTTAGTGAGCCCGATGAGCCCCGCTTTCGCCGCCGAATAGTTCGCCTGACCCGTCTGGCCCGCCTGACCGGAGACCGACGTGATGTTGATGATCCGGCCGCCCTTTGCCTTGAGCATCGGCCGGGTGACGGCCTTCGTCGCGTAGAACGCACCGAAGAGGTTCGTTTCGAGGACCTCCCGGAAAGCCTCAACGCTCATCCGCATGATCAGGTCGTCACGAGTGATCCCGGCGTTGTTGACGAGGATGTCGACCTTGCCGAAGGCGTCGATTGCCGCCTTGACGAGGGCGTCGGCGGCTTCCGGCTGGGAGACATCGGCCTGGACTGGGAGCGCCCGACGGCCGAGGCCCTCGATCGCCGCCGCGTTCTCCTTCGCCGCCGCCTCGTTGCCCTTGTAGCTGAAGGCAACGTCGGCGCCCTGGGTCGCGAGGCGCAGCGCGATCGCCCGCCCGATCCCGCGCGATCCGCCGGTGACGACGGCGCTCTTGCCCGACAGATCGATCATTCGGACCTCCAGGTGTGGCGAGGAATCGCCTATGCGGCGCGCGGCGAGATTCAGCCGACCGGCTGGCGAGCATGTTCCGGTTCGCCGGGGACGACGTCGTCCGGCACGTCGACCCCACCGGGCCGGGCCATCAGCTCCGCGAGCGCGTCGGGGATGGGGTCGACCGAATCCCAGTCGACCGGCAGCCGGACGCTGACGTCCTCGGGGCGGACCGCCGCGTCGCCGGCCCGACCGCGGGCCGGATCGGCCGTCCAGTTGATCGGCACGGCACCGCTCGTGAAGCCCGCACCGAAGGCGACGATCACTACGTTGTCGCCGACCTTCACGCGGTCCTCATTGACCGCCTCGGCGAGGGCGATCGGGACGGACGCGGCCGACGTGTTCCCGTACCTGTCGAGGTTGACGAACATCTTGTCCATCGGCAGATCGAGCCCCTTGGCGACGGCCTCGATGATCCGGATGTTCGCCTGGTGCGGGATGAACAGGTCGATGTCGGACGGGTCGAGTCCGGACTTGCGAATGGACTCGAGGGCGGTCGAAGCGAGCGTCTTCGTCGCGAATCGATAGGTCTCCTTGCCCTCCATCCGGATGTAGTGCTCGCCACGGGCGATCGTCTCGGCGGACGACGGGCTCTTCGCGCCGCCGGCCGGCAGCCAGATCATGTAGGCGCCCCGCGGCTCCGTCGTCATCTCGACCCCGAGCGCCCCGCCAGGCTCTTCGCTCGCCGACAGCACGACGGCCCCCGCGCCGTCGCCGAACAGGATGCAGGTGCTCCGGTCCGTGTAGTCGAGGAACCGCGTGAGCAGCTCCGCGCCGATGACGAGGACGTGCTTCGCCAGCCCGGCGAGGATGTAGGCCTGGGCCGTGGCAAACGCGTAGACGAACCCTGAGCACGCCGCCGCGACGTCGAAGGCGGCAGCCTTCGAGTTGCCGATCGCTTCCTTGACGAGGGCGGCAGTCGAAGGCATCCAGTAGTCCGGCGTCAGGGTCCCGAGCAGGATGAGATCGATATCGTCCGGCTCGATGCCGGCCGTCCGAATCGCCCGCAGCCCGGCGACGGCGGCCATCGACGCGGTCGTCTCGTGGGCGGCCGCGACCCGTCGCTCGCGGATTCCGGTCCGGGACCGAATCCACTCGTCGGACGTGTCGACCATTCGTTCCAGATCCGCGTTGGTGAGAACCTGGGACGGCGCGTACCGCCCCCAGCCGGTGACGTGGGCGCGAAGGACGGGGGCATTCACTGGGGATCCACCTCGATGAGCGGCTGCTTCGCCTTGACCAAGGTGCCGCTGTCGGGGACGACCCTGACGACACGACCGGCGATGTCCGACTTGATCTCGTTGAACAGCTTCATGGCCTCGATCAGCCCTACGACCTGGCCGACCGCCAGCTCGCGGCCGACCTCGACGAAGGGCGCCGAGCCAGGCGTCGGCGAGCCGTACCAGATGCCGGTCAGCGGCGCCTTGACGCTCGGGCGGGCTGGCGGTCCCGCGGGTTGGCCACCGCTCGACCCGACGACGCGGTCGGCATCGCTGGGCGCTGTCGCGGCTGCAGGTTGGGCATCGGCGACCGGCGGGGAGACGGCCGCCGCCGCCGGCGCGAGCGCGGCCGGCTTTCGGAGGACAACGGTCGTCCGGCCGGCTTCGACCTCGATTTCG
>DATHGS010000354.1:0-2373 GCA_035490155.1 Candidatus Methylomirabilota bacterium
CCCGATTCCATCGTCCGCCACGCCGGTCGCGAGCCATACATCAGGCTCGTTCGGTCGTGGCCGTTCGTCTCGTAGAGCCGTTTGCCGGCCGTGACGACCGTGCCCATTGGCACCGTCCAGGTGAGGATTCCCGAAAGTCCACCGATGACGTGGTAGTCGCCCGCGAAACCCAACGTGCCATTGAAGTCGTCGGTCACGGTCAGCGTCTTGCGTTCGACCGCCGCGGTCGCGGTTGCGGATGAGGTGTCGGCCTCGCCCGCTGCTCCGGTCGGTGGGCTCGCCGCCGCGCCGCGGCTCGTCAGCCACCAGCCGCCGCCCGCGACGACGGCCACGGCCGCAAGGACTCCGATGAGCCGCACGAGCCGGCTCACTGGTTCGCCGCCGGATCGCTGCCCGGGCCGCCGTTGCTGTTCGTGCTGGGGCCGCTGTTGCTGTCCGTGCCGCCCGTGCCCATCTTGCCGGGCAGCAGGCTCGAGCAGGCCGCTTCGGCGGTCTTGAATGCCGGGTCGTCCTTCGGGCCGGTGCCTCCGCTTTCGCTGCTGCCGCTGACCCGGATCGCGAAGCCGCCTCCCGTGAAGTCCGGATCGGGCATGTCGATGCCGTGCTCGCGCATGCATTTGGCGAATGCGAGGACCTTGTCCTGGTCCTCGGCGGACATGGCCGGGCCCTGTCCGTTCGGCGCGGCTGCCTCCATGAAGTGGTGGCACACCGTGTCCGCGGCCATCATCTTCTCTTTCGACACCGGCGCTCCGCCCTGCTGGTCGATCTTGACCTCGCCGCCGGACCCGGTGGTGACCTGCGGATCGGGCATGTCGACACCGTTCTCGCGCATGCAGCGGGCATAGGCGAGAGCGGCATCCTGCGGCGTCAGCGCAGACGCGGCCGGCGAGGCACCAGGCGAGCCACTTGCGCTGGGGTCGTCCAGGGTCGCGACACCTGGGCCGTTGGCCGTGCCACTGCAGGCCGCGACGAGGGCGACCACGGCGACGGTCGCCAGGATCAGCCGGAACAGGCGAGACATGGAATCTCCTTGACTGAACTGCGGGTCGGGGAAGCGCGTGCTTCCGTCCTGGCTCCAGTTCTAGGGGGAGCCCGTGAAGGACGTCTGAAGTCGGGACGACGTCGGCGACCGATCAGGCCGGGCCGCTCAGGTGGGCAGGCGGACCTCGAACCGGGCGCCGCCGGTCGGTCGATTGGCGGCGGTGATCGTCCCGCCGTGGCGCTCCACGATCCAGCGGGCTATGGCGAGTCCGAGCCCCGTGCCGCCGGGTGGCGCGTCGGGTGCCCGCCAGAATCGATCGAAGACTCGGGGCAGATCCTCCGGCCGCACGCCGCGGCCGTCGTCGTCGACGGTAAGGACCGCCGAACCTTCGCTGGCTTTCACCGAAACCTCGACCGACCCGGAGCCGCCGCTGGCCGCCGACGCGTGCCGGATGGCGTTGTCGATGAGGATGACGACGAGCTGCCGCAGGCGGCCGACGTCGCCGCTGAGCGGGACGGGCTCGGCGTCGATCCGAACCTCGACGCCGGCCTCGCGGGCGACCGCCGCGAGCGCACCGGCGGCGTCCAGCGTCAGCTCGCCGAGATCGGTAGGGGTGAGGTCGAGCTCGATCGCCCCGGAATCCGTTCGGGCGAGGACGAGGAGGTCCTCGACGAGGGCCGTCAGGCGCTGCGTTCCAACGTCGATGTCGTTGAGGGCGGCTCCAACCTGGGCGACTGGTTGGTCGCGATTGCGCCGGAGGTGCTCGACGCTGCCCCGCACGATCGCGAGCGGTGTTCTCAGCTCATGGCTTGCATCCGCGGCGAACTCGCGCTGTCGGCGCATCGCGTCGCGGATGGGGACGAGGGCCCGCTCGGCGTACAGCCAGCCGACGCCGAGCGACGCGGCCAGAGCGCCGAGTCCGCCGGCGATGAGGACGACGAGCAGCACGCCAAGGGTCCGCTGTTCATCCGTCCGATCGCCGAGAACCTGGACGAGCATCGTCCCGCTGGGCGTCGCGATCGGAAGCGTCAGGACCCGCCACGGAACCCCGGCGATCGTCGCCTCGCTGACGATCTGCTCGCCGCTCTGGCTGGCGGCAATGAGAGCCGACTTGTCGACGAGCTCGTCCGGGGCGATCGCCGAGCCGACTCCGGCGCCGCCTGCCTGCGTCAGGATCGCCAGTGTTCCCGACGCCGGACCGCCGATGACGAGGCCCGGCTGGCCATCGACCTTCGTGACGCCCTGGAAGGGCGGCGGCGGGACACCTGGATACGGGGCCGCGACGCTGTTAATCGCTGCGTCACACTCTTTGCGCGGAAGGAGAGCTGGTCTGTGGCGGCCTTCGCCAGGGAGCCTGCGACTGCCGCGTAGAGCACGGACCCGAGGACGAG
>DATHGS010000355.1:0-2897 GCA_035490155.1 Candidatus Methylomirabilota bacterium
CGTCCAGGTTCGCAATCGGGGCACGGTCGGCGGGGCGATCGCCCATGCCGATCCGGCTTCGGACCTGCCGGCGTGCCTGCTCGCCCTCGACGCGGAGGTCGTCGTCCGGTCGTCGAAGGGCGAGCGGACGATCCCGATCACGGAGTTCTTCCAGGATTCGTTCCAGACGACCATTGGCGAGGACGAGCTGCTCACCGAGGTCCGCCTGCCTGGGCCGCGCGACGATGCCGGCTCGGCCTACGCCTCGCTGGAGCAGCCGGCGTCCGGCTACGCGATCGTGGGCGTGGCGGCCGTGGTCATTCGTTCGGCGGCGAACGCCCCGATCGGGGCGTCGGCGATCGCGATCACCGGGGTCGGCCCGGTCGCCTATCGGGCGAGCGCGGTCGAGAAGGCCTTGACCGGGTCGGACGGGTCGGCTGCCGCGATCGCCGCGGCCGCGGCGCACGCTACGGACGGCGTGACAGTCAACTCGGACATCCACGCGGATCGCGAATACCGGACCGAGATGGCCCGCGTGTTCACGGTTCGGGCGATCGAGGCGGCGCTGGCTCGACTCGGCTGAGGCCGCGTCCCGCTCGCCGCCAGCCAGCAACAACCGGATCGGCGGGTGCGCGTCGCTCAACTCGAGATCGGGCAGCCCGCCTCCGCCGACCTCCGCGATTCGATCCTGACCCGGGACCTGTCTGTCGGCGGCGAGCGCTGGGTCAAGGGCCGCCGGCTCGACGACCCCGATCTCGCGGCGCTCGCCGCGGCGCGACCCGGGTCGGCGGGTCTGCCTGGCGCCGTCACGGTCCTGCTCCTCGATCCCGACGATCTCCACGAGGACGAAGCCGCTCGCCGCCTTGCCGCAGCGGTGGCCGGTCCGGGCCTGACCGTGCGCGGTCCGGCGCAGAGCCGGATCGACCTGGTCGCCGAATCCTCCGGGGTCGCCAACGTCCGCATCGCCGAGCTGGAGCGGCTCAACCGGATTGATCCGCTCGAGGTGTTCACCATCTTCGATGGCCAGGTCGTCGAGCCGGGCGACCTCGTCGCGAGCGTCAAGGTCGCGCCACACGTCGTCGACAAGGCGACGGTTGACGCTGGCGCCCGGTTGGCCGGCTTCGGCAGCCGCCCCCTGGTATGGGTCGCGCGGTTCATACCCGGCCGCGTCGGGGTGATCGTCAAGGAATCGGTCCGGGCGACGGCTCGCGAGCGATTCGAGTCAAGCGTTCGGGCGAAGATCAACGGCCTGGGGTCGACGATCGTCTCGATCGAATACGTGAAGGACGACGCCGACGCCGTCGAGGCGGCAATGACCGCCCTCGTCCGCCGGCCCGACCCGGTCGACCTGATCCTGACCGCCGGGGCGGCGAGCACGGATCCGCTCGACCCGTGCTTCGTCGCCATCGCCGCTCTCGGTGGCCAGGTCGTGCGCCGCGGCGTGCCGGCCCATCCGGGCTCGATGCTCTGGCTGGCGCGGATCGGGCGGACGGCGATCCTCGGCCTGCCGACGTGCGGCGCCTACTCCAAGGCGACCGCCGCGGATCTCCTCCTGCCACGCCTGCTCTCTGGTGAGGAGGCGTCCGCGCGAACCGTCGCGAAGCTCGGCCATGGCGGAATCCTGACCCGCAGCCAGCGGTTCCGGTTTCCGGCTTACGCGCGGGAGCTCGAGGCCCCGGACGGATAGCGGCGGGCGCGACAACCGGGTTGCCACCGTGCCCGCAGCCGGGCCAGCTCCCGCGGCGGTGTAGATTCCCGCCATGCCCGACCCCATCGGTTCTCCCATCGCGCCGCCGCAGCCGGACGCTCTCGAGACGATCGAGGCGATCCAGGATCGCTTCCGTGAGCGCGACTATGTCTGCGACAGATCGCTCGCCACGGCAACGTTCCTCGCGCTCCGGCTCGGCCGGCCGCTGCTCCTCGAGGGCGAGGCGGGCGTCGGCAAGACGGAGCTCGCCAAGGTTCTCGCGGCCAGCCTCGGGGTGAAGCTCATCCGCCTTCAGTGCTACGAGGGCCTCGACGTCAATGCCGCGGTCTACGAGTGGAACTACCCGCGGCAGATGCTCGAGATCCGGCTGCTCGAGGCCCGCGGCGAGGCGACATCGGCCAACGCCCACGACATCTTCGGGCCGGAGTTCCTCATCCGCCGACCGCTCCTCCAGGCGCTCGAGAGCGACGCCTCCGGTCAGCCGCCGGTCCTCCTGATCGACGAGATCGACCGGGCCGACGAGGAGTTCGAGGCGTACCTGCTCGAGATCCTGTCCGACTTCCAGGTGACCGTTCCCGAGATCGGCACGATCACGGCGGAGCGGCCGCCGCGGGTCATCCTCACCTCGAACCGGACCCGCGAGGTCCACGACGCGCTCAAGCGGCGCTGCCTCTATCACTGGATCGACTATCCGTCGGCCCAGAAGGAGCTCGAGATCGTCTCGGCCCGCGTGCCCGAGGCACCCGAGCGACTCGCCCGCGAGGTCGTCGCCTTCGTCCATCGCCTGCGCGAGGCCGACCTGACGAAGGTGCCGGGGATCGCCGAGACGCTCGACTGGGCGGCGGCGCTCCTGTCGCTGGGGGCCCGCGAGCTCGGGCCGGAGCTCGTCGACGAGACCCTTGGCGTCGTCCTCAAGTACGAGGAGGACATCCGGCGCGTTCGCGGCGAGACGACGCGGCGCTACCTTGCCGAGGCCGCCGCCGGCAGCTAGGCGAACGACATGACCGACCCGACCGATCCCGCGATCATCGCCTCACCGTCAGGTGGCGAGGTCGACGGGCGGCGTCTGCTGGCGGAGGCCGTCGGTTTCGGGCGGGCGCTCCGGTCGGCCGGCCTGTCGATCGACCTCGCGGCGGCCGTCGACTACGCCCGGGCGCTGACCCTCGTCGAGCTCAGCCAGCGCGACACGGTCCGGGCCGCCGGCTCGGCC
>DATHGS010000356.1:0-3785 GCA_035490155.1 Candidatus Methylomirabilota bacterium
GGCACCGCCGACCGGATCGTTCCGGCGTCGAGCAGCGAAAGCCTCGCGTCGCTCCCTGGCATAACCCGCCGGACCTATCCCGACCACCGCCACGAGCTCCACAACGAGCCCGACGGTCCAGCCATCATCGACGACGTGATCGCCTGGCTGCGTGCCACGGTCACGTCGCCCGCCTGACCTCGCCATTTGCTCCGATTTCGTACGCCGCGGGAATTCGGTTCTCTCGAACGCCGATACTCCGAGATCGGACTCCGATCTCGGACGATTGGGTCACGGAAGGAAGTGGATTCGCGCGTCGTTCGCTTTCGGACTATCGATGCCCTCGAACAGAGCCGGTGGCCAGAGCATGGCCCGAACCAACGGCAGAATCGGCGGCGGTGCTAGGATCACAGCGCAACTGAATACTCGCCTCCGGGGAGCGCCCAGTGCGCTGAGAGTGTGGCCGAGGCCACAGACCCGCCGAACCTGATCTGGCTCATACCAGCGAAGGAAGCAGGCCTTTTGAAACTCGACGCCGTCCCGGAATCCGGGACGGCGTTTTCCGATTTCTTGGTGACGACCGCGCCCCGAGGGTCACCCATGGAAAGGGCGTCCACATGAGATTTCGAGCAATCCTGATGATCGTCGTGCTTGCCGCAGGATGCGGCCCGACGCCGACACCCGTCCCGCCGGTCACGACGAGCCCGACGACCGGTTCGCCCGCTCCGTCGCCGTCCGACAATGCGTCCGCGTCCCCCTCGGTCGCCCCACCGACGGCCACCGTCCGCCTGGCCCTCGACTGGACACCGAACACCGACCACACCGGCTTCTACGTCGCGCGATCGAAGGGCTGGTACGCCGCGGCCGGGATCGATCTCCAGGTCCTGCCCTACGGCAGCACGACCCCCGAGACGCTGATTGCCGCCCACCAGGCCGAATGCGGCATCAGCTTCCAGGATTCGTTGACGTTTGCCGTCGCGGCCGGAGCCGACATCGTCAGCGTCGCCGCGATCCTCCAGCGGTCCGCCTCCGCGATCGCCGTCCTGGCCGATGGTCCGATCACGCGACCACGCCTTCTGGACGGCAAGACCTATGCCGGGTTCGGTTACCCGAACGAGGTCCCGACGCTCAAATCGGTCATCAAGGCCGACGGCGGCAAAGGCGACTTCAAGGTCGCCACCCTGAATGGCGCGGCGTACGAGGCCCTTTACAACAAGCAGGCCGATTTCACGATCCCGTTCACGGCCTGGGAGGGCGTCGAGGCCAAGGAGCGGGGGATCGACCTGCGCTACTTCCAGTTCGTCGATTACGGCTTCCCCGACTTCTACCAGGTCGTCCTGGCGTGCGATCGGCAATGGCTCCAGAAGGAGCCCGACGCCGCGCGACGTTTCGTCGGGGCAACTGTCCAGGGTTTCGAGTTCGCAGCGAAGGAGCCCGATGCGGCAGCGGCGATCCTGATCGCGGAGAACCCCGGCGTGTTCGACGCCAACAAGAAGCTGCCGCTGGAGAGCCAGCGCTATCTCGACGACAACGGCTACCTGCTCGACGCGAGCGGCAAGTTCGGGACACAGACCCTCGAGCGCTGGACGGGCTACTCCGGGTTCCTCTACGACCAGGGGCTGCTCGTCGACGCCGCCGGCAAGCCGCTCACTGCACCGCTCG
Source organism: Candidatus Methylomirabilota bacterium (assembly GCA_035490155.1). GTDB lineage: Bacteria > Chloroflexota > Limnocylindria > Limnocylindrales > CSP1-4 > CF-46. The sequence goes on from DATHGS010000356.1 coordinate 1,642, forward strand.
ACTACACCTCGTTGTTCACAAACGACTTCCTGCCATGACACACCGGGCGGCCGACGGCTGGCGGCGATTCGGGCCGCCCGTTGTCCTGGTCGCCGCGCTCCTCATCGGCTGGGAGATGTACGCCCGAGCGTCGGGTATCAGTCAGTTCGTGCTCCCGTCGCCGAGCCGCATCCTGGTCGCCCTTTGGGAATCCCGGGACGAGGCGGCGCGCCAGTCCCTGCCGACGATCGTGGAGACGGTCGTCGGGTTCACGGTTTCGATCGTCTTCGCGGTCGCCGCCGCCGTCGCGATGGATCGAGTCGGCATCGTCCGCCGGGCGGTCGAGCCGCTGCTCGTCGGGTCCCAGACGATCCCGATCGTGGCCGTGGCTCCGCTCGTCATCGTCTGGTTCGGGTTCGGGCTGGTCCCGAAGATCCTCGTCGTCGTCCTCGTCACGTTCTTCCCGATCACGGTCGCCCTCCTGGGCGGTTTCTCCTCGACGGACGCGGCAGCTACAGATCTCATGCGCTCGTTCGGCGCGTCGTCCTGGCAGACATTTCGAAAGCTGCGCTGGCCGGCCGGGTTGCCGGGCCTGTTCACGGGTCTGCGGATCTCGGCCACGTATGCGGTCGTCGCCGCGGTCATCGCCGAGTACGTGGGGGCGACCGATGGCCTCGGGATCTGGATGCAGCTCTCTCAGCGGTCGTTCCGGACGGACCTCGTCTTCGGGGCCATCCTCCTCACGGCGGTCCTCAGCATCGGGCTCTTTGGCGCGGTCGTGATTGCCGAGCGGGCGATCATTCCGTGGCACGCGGCGTCCCGCTCGGCGCGCCAGCCGGAACGGACTGTCGAGGCGGCGTAACGTAGGCACAACAATCCGACCACAAGATCGCGTACAGCATTCGGCGAGTGCCGCTGCTCGCCGACAGGAGGGCCCTCAAGTGACCGACGTCATCGAGCGTGTCAAGACGTACCAGCAGTTCATCGGCGGCCAGTGGGTCGACTCCGCGTCCGGGGAGACGCTGGCGGTCGAGAACCCGGCCAACGCCCAGGTCATCGCCAACGTCCAGGCCAGCGGTGCGGAGGACGTCGATCGGGCGGTCGAGGCCGCGGCGACCGCCTTCCAGACCTGGCAGCACACGACGCCGCAGGATCGATCGATCGCCCTCCTGAAGCTCGCCGATGCCCTCGAGGCGCGTGGCGAGGAGATCGGCCGGCTCGAGTCGCAGAACGCCGGCAAGCCCGTTGGGGCGGCGATCGACGAGGTCCCTGTCGTCGTCGACAACCTCCGCTTCTTCGCCGGCGCGGCGCGGGTCATGGAGGGCAAGGCGGCCAACGAGTACATGGCCGGCCACACGTCGATGATCCGGCGCGAGCCGGTCGGGGTCGTCGCCTCGATCGCGCCGTGGAACTATCCGATCATGATGGCGGGCTGGAAGATCGGACCGGCCCTCGCGGCCGGCAACACCGTCGTCCTCAAGCCCTCGATCCGGACGCCGCTGACTGCCCTGGTCCTCGCCGAGATCGCCTCCGAGATCCTGCCGCCCGGCGTGCTCAACGTGATCACCGGCTCGGGCGCCACGATCGGTGACCCGCTTGTCGCCCATCCCAAGGTCGGGATGGTCTCGGTGACCGGCGATACCGACACCGGCAAGCACATCGCCCGGACGGCGGCGCAGCACGTCAAGCGGCTACATCTCGAGCTGGGTGGCAAGGCGCCGGTCATCGTCTTCGACGACGCCGATCTCGACGCCGTCGCCGAGGCAATCAAGCTGTGGGGCTACTGGAACGCGGGCCAGGACTGCACCGCAGCGACGCGCGTCATCGCCGGCCCGAAGATCTACGACCGCTTTGTCGCGGAGGTCAGCGACCAGGTCAAGTCGATCAAGTGGGGCGACCCGGCCGAGGGCGACGACATCGAGATGGGCTCGCTGATCGCGAAGGCACAGGCCGACAAGGTCGAGGGTATGGTCGATCGGGCCAGAGCGGGCGCCGAGATCGTCACCGGCGGCCATCGGCCCGATCGACCCGGCGCCTACTACGAGCCGACGGTCATCGCCGGTCCGGACCAGAAGAGCGAGATCGTCCAGGACGAGGTGTTCGGGCCGGTCGTCACGGTTCAGCGGTTCAGCGACGAGGATCAGGCGATCGCCTGGGCCAATGAC
>DATHGS010000357.1:0-11737 GCA_035490155.1 Candidatus Methylomirabilota bacterium
CTGGCCCTGGCCTTGTCCCTGCCCTTGGCCTTGACCCTGACCTTGCCCTTGGCCCTGACCTTGACCGGGCTGGCCCGGCGGGCACGATTGACCGGACCGGCACGGCTGACCGGCCGGACCCGACGCCCCGGGCGAGCCTGCCGGTCCTGGGCTTCCCTGGCCGCCCTGACCCGGCTGACCCCCCTGACCGGGCTGGCCCTGTGCTCCGGGCTGGCCTGGTTGGCCCTGCTGCCCCGCATTCGCCAGGTTCCGCCGAGCGTCCTGGAGTTTCGACGCAGCGCCGGCGAGATCCCGGTTGACGCCGACCGACTTGTCGGCGTCCTGGAGCGCCTCGCCGAGTCGGTTCAGGGCGTCCTGGGCGGCCGCAGTATCGCCCTGCGAGATGCTCTGGACGGCGTCACGAAGAGCCTGTCCGGCGGCGCCGCTGGCTTGGCTCGCTGCCGACTGCTGCTCCGCGAGGGCGGCCGCCATCTGGCGGCGCTGCTCGGCCGTCAGCCCATCGAGCTTCTTGCCGAGTTCCTTGAGATCGGCGGCGGCGATCTTCGGGTCGCCGTCCTTGTTGGCGTTCGGCTGGCCAGTGGCGGCTCGGGACAGGGCGCGACTGACCGATGACAGCGCCGATGCCCGTTGCTCGTTCGCGGGATCGAGCTGGGATCGGACATCCTCCTCGACGCTTCCGAGGCTGGCGAGGTTGAGCTTGAGATCCTCGGGCTTGGTGCGCATCTGGGCGGCCAGGTCGCGCAGCTCCTTGGCGAGGCGGGCTCGCGGATCGTTCGGGTCGGTGCCCTTTGATTCGAGATCGCGGGCGACCTGCTCGATTCGATCGGCTTCGTGGCGCGCCTCGTCGCGGATCGCCTGCGTCCGGGCGATGGCGTCGTCCTGTGGGTTCGGGACGAAGACGAGCGGGACGAGCAGGAGGGCTGCGGCGAGCGTTGCCAGGGCCGGTCGACGAGGCAGCCTCGGCCCGAAGAGACCGGGGGGGACGAGCCGAAGGGACGCTGCCGCATCATGCCGCTGGCGGCGGATGAAGCGCTCGGCTTGCTGCGTCTCGTCGTCGACAACGTCGGCGACGTCCGCGGCCGATGCCACCGGGCCCGATGCGTCCGGGAACGCCAGGGCCAGGGCAAGGGCACTGGCGACCCGGTCACCGAGATGCGCCTCCGCGTCGACCGCCAGAGCTGTTTCGCCGATCGATGGTCGGGCGTGCGCCGCGAGGGCGACGAGGAGGACGAGCCCGACGAGCGGGATCGCGATCGCGAGCGACGGCAGGATCTCGAGGGGCACCAGCCGGGCGACACCGAAGAGCACGACCTCGGACGCCGCGACGCCGACGGCGACGAGCCAGGTCCGGCGGACGATCCGGCGGAGCCACAGCCGTCGGCGCTGTGGACGCAGAGCCGAGCGGATCTCCTCGAGATCGGGATCGAGCGGGCCGTCCAGGACCAGGCGTGGGTCGATCGGGATGACCGAAGGCGCCGCGAGCCGGGTTCGACGCCGTCGCGTCACACGGAAATCCGGCATCAGGCCGTCCCCCGGCGTGTCCGGCGCGTCCGCCAGGGCAGCCGGCGTCGAGTGGGGGAGACCAGCTGCACGGACGCGACGATCAGGACGACCGACAGGACCAGCCATGCCGCCACGCTCCGGGGCCAGAAGGCGTCGCGCTTGATCCCGAACGGCTGGACGACCTGCACCGGCGCAACGTCGACGACAACTCCCGGATTGATGAACTTGCCGGCGGGCGCGGGACCGATGGTGACGCCGCCGGAGCCAACGTCATTGAAGGTCGTCGTCGACGTCGTGCCCGAGCCCCCGATACCGACGTTGATCGAACCGTTCGTCACTCTCGACAATCGACTGCACCAGCCCTGATACCCGTCGGACGCACCGCAGATCACGTCGTACTGGGCCGCGAACGGGTTGAACCAGAGGAGCGCCTGGGGCGGGTTGCCCTTGATCGGGCCCAGCCCGCCGCCGGTCACGAGCCCGCCGTTCGAGAAGCCGGCCATCGTGGTCCAGAAGAGGACGACAAAGAGCGTGCCCATCGTCAGGAATATGACCCCGAAGAAGGTGACGACCGTCGCCGCCTGCGTCCGCTGCATGAGGGCCGAGATGAACAGCCCCAGCGACCCGAGACCGATGGCCGAAACGAGCAGGACGACGTAGCCACGGAGGACCTCGTCCGGCCCGACCCCGCCGAAGACGAAGACCATCGCCGTCAACGGGATCGAAGCGCCGATCAGGACGAAGACGTAGGTCAGCGCGCTGAGCAGCTTGCCGAGGACGATCGCCACGGACGAGATCGGCGTCGCGGCCAGCATGTCGAGGGTCTGCTTCTCGCGCTCCAGGCTGATGGCCCCGGCGGTGAACGCCGGTGCGAGGAAGACGACGAGCAGGGTCTCGACCAGTAGGAGGGCGCCAAAGATCTCCTGCCCGATGAGCGCCGACGCAAACCCCGCCGCTCCGCCGTTGAGCGAATCAGAGGCGTCGTAGTGGCGGGAAACGATCAGCTCCCAGGCCCACCCGATCGCCGCCAACAGGAGGAGATAGAGCGTCAGGATCACGAATGCCCGGCGGCCACGCATCCGTCCGCGGAGCTCCTTGACCCCGATCGCAACGATGCCGCCCCCGAGCGATCGCAGGGCTCGGATCGGGTGCCGCCGCCGGCGGGCCGGTCGAGTCGCCTCCGCGACGCGGTCGAGCTTGATCGTGCCGTCGGCAACGTCGGCGTAGTCGGCCGCGTCGGCCGGGCTGAGGTCCATGATCTCGGGCGTGGTGTCAGTCATCGGCTGGGCCCGGGCTCAGTGGCTGCGGACGCGGCCGGCTCGGCCAGTTCCACCGTCGTGTCGGCGACAGGGATTGCGCCGCGCCGAACAGCGCGATGGGTGTCAGGAGGATGTACGCGAGGACCGACTTCGGCCAGAAGTCGCCACCGGGGAAGCTTGGTGGCACGAACATTGGCCCGAATTGCTGGGCGTTGGGTGGGCAACAGGCACCTGCCGCTGCGCCTCCCGGGGCAATGCCGACGACCTGTGGCGCGGGCCCGACATCTAACGGTTGAATCGGTTGGCCCTGGTTCGCGGCCCTCGCCAGGCCCTCGGCCACGAAGCAGCCGGAACCTGTGGCCTGGCAGATGACGTCGGAAACGGCCGCAAAGGGATTGAGATAGAGGAGCGCCTCCGGGGGAGCGGCGGTTTCCTGGTCGGCGGCTCGTGCCTCCAGGATAATCCACGAGCCCGTCGCCCCCAGCACCAGGAGAGCCGTGATGACGAACGCCGCGACCGTCGCGGGCTGGGTCTTCTTCATGGCCGCCGAGCACCACACTCCGATCGATCCGACGCCGATCCCGGTCACGACGAGGACGAAGTAGCCCCGCACCAGGTCGATCACGTCGACCCCGCCGAACAGGAACGCGATCGAGGCGAGCGGGATCGATGCACCAACGATGAGTGCGAGGTAGGAGAGCCCGCTCAGGAGTTTGCCGAGGACGATCGCCAGAGACGAGATCGGGGTCGCCGACAGAAGGTCGAAGGTCTGCTTCTCGTGTTCCGAGCTGATCAACCCGGCCGTATAGGCCGGGGCGAGGGCGACGATCACCAGCGCCTCGATGAACATGACGGCACCGAAGACGCCGCGCCCGAAGCCGACGGACTCGAGCGCACCCATCGTCCAGAACTGGCCACCGGCCTGGAGGGCGGCCCAGAAGAGGCCGACGAGGATGGTCAGGTACACGGTGATGAAGATGAACGCGCGCTTGCCGCGCATCCGGCCGCGTAGCTCGCGGATCCAGATCGCCGTGACCCCGGCCAGTCGGCCCGGATCGGAGCCCGGATCCGCCATCGCCGCAGCGTCCGCCGGACCCTCCGGCGCCGCAACCGGCAGATCGGCCGGCGATTGGGTCGTCGCGGTCCCGTCCGGCGGCGTCGCCTCGACGGGCGTGACGTCGGTCATGCCACGGCCTCCGGCGGGCTCTGCGCGGTGACCTGCAGGAAGAGCTCCTCGAGATCGCTCGCGGCGCGGGCGAAGGTCATGATCGGCAGGCCGGCGGTGACCGCGGCGACGAGGAGTCGGCTGGTCGCCTGGTCGTCGCCGCGAAAGCCGATCTCGATCGTGCCGTCGGGATTGAGCGCCGCCGACGCCACGAACGGCTGCTCGGCGAACCAGGTGCGGGCCGTCTCATAGCCGGCGTCGTCGGCCAGGAGCTTGACCCGGAGAACGGCGCCGGCGCGAAGGCGCCGTTCGATGTCCGACACGCGGCCCTGGGCAAGGACTCGGCCGTGGTCGACGATCGCGACGCTGGTGCACAGCTCCTCGAGCTCCGGCAGGATGTGGCTGCTGATCACGATGGTCTTGCCCAGGCTCCGGAGCTCGCGGAGCAGCTCCCGCAGCTCCACCCGGGCCCGCGGGTCGAGGCCGGAGGCCGGCTCGTCGAGGAGCAGCACCTGCGGGTCGTGGACCAGCGTGTGGGCCAGGCACAACCGCTGCTGCATGCCGCGGGACAGGCCCTGGACGTAGGCGTTGCGCCTGTCGCCGAGATCAACGAGATCGAGCAGGTCGACGATCATCCGTCGACGTCGAGCGGCCGGGATGCCGTAGCAACGGGCGAAGAAGTCGAGATATTCCCAGACCTTCATGTCGTCATAGACCCCGAAGACATCTGGCATGAATCCGAGGACCCGGCGCGCATCGTCGGGGTTCTTCGTGATGGAGATGCCCGCCACCTCGGCTTCGCCCGACGTCGGTCGCAGGAGCGTGGCGAGGATCCGCAGAGTCGTCGTCTTGCCGGCCCCGTTTGGGCCGACCAGGCCGAAGATCTCGCCGTCGGCGATGTCGAGATCGAGCCCGGCCACGGCCACGGTCCCGGGGTATCGCTTGACGAGGCCGCTGGTCCGGACGATCGAGGTCATCGGACCGTCCCTTCGAGGCCGACCTGGAATTGGATGCCGACGCCGTCCTGGCGATCGTTGACGAAGCGGACCTGGAGGGTCCCGCTGCTCGGATCGACGTACCGTTCCGGATGGTCGAGATCGTATGTCGAGCCCGGCTGGAAGTGGGGTAGGCGTCGCCAGGTCCCGGCGCCGGTCCGATCGAAGACGTCGACCTCGGGAATGCCGTCGGACTGATCGGCCGGGGTCGGCACTGGACAGGCCTTCGGCAGCGGCGCGGCCGAAGCGTCCCCCTGGACGGGCACGCATTCGGCCGGCACCGGACCGACGATTGGACCGTTCACGCCGCCGAGCGCATCTCCGCCGAGGCCCATCGTGAGGTGGACCTTTGTCGGCGTGAACGTGCCGTTGAAGGCAATCGGCCGATAGGCGATCGTGACGGAGCCCACGCCGATGTAGATCGAGTTCGGGTCCTTGTTCAAAACCATCCCGTCGCTGGCCAGGACCGTGCTCCGCATCAGGTCGGATCCGAAGACCGTCGCGCCGCGGATCGACATCGAGACCGGGATGTAGAAGAGGACGTTGGCGCTGTTCGCGGGGCGCTGGCCCGCCACCTCGACGTCGACGACGGAGCTGTGGCCCCAGGCGAGGACGACCGGGCCGTCGTCCGGCAGGCCAGGGGTCGTTCCGAACGACGGATCGAAGGTCAGCTGGTCGATGATCTGGCGGCGGGTGGCGCCGCGGCGCTCGGCCTCACTCCCGGAGCCGGTGTAGAAGATCTGTCCGATGACCTTGTCGGAGAGGCTCTGACCGTTGGGGAACGAGGTCACCTTCAGCGAGACGGCTGCCTGGGCGCCGGGCGCGAGATCGACGAGGACCGCAACGCTGCCGCCGAGGACGACCGCCGGCGACTCGAGGACGACGTCGGAGTCGTTGCGGATCGTTCCGGCGAGTTTCCCGTCGACCAGCTGGAGCTCGGCATGAAGCTTCGGCACCTGGACCGGTGTCTCTGCGCGGACCGTGCGAAGCGAGCCGAAGCCGACCGACAGGTCGCGAACCCTGGCGGTTGCGCCCTGGACGACGTCGAGCGCCCCTCCCTGGGCACCGAAGAGGTCGCCGATGACGGGCGCCGACACGAGCGCGCCGCCGGGCAGCGCCAGTTGGTAGGTGCCCCGCGTCGGCGAAAAGATCCCGAAATAGACCTGGGCGCTGCCTTCGGTCGCGTCTGGCGCGCCGCGGACGATCGCCACCTCGTTGACGATGATGTCGCTGCCGCGGAGGGCCGAGCCGAACCCGTATGCTCCGACGGCGAACAGGGCGATGAGGATCGGCATCGTGATCCAGGCCCACTCGCGCCGGTCGAGCCGGCGGAGGACGATGTAGTTGATCGGGCCGATCAGGACGATGTAGCCGAGCAGGAGAAGAAGCAGCCCACCGATCGGTGGCAGGGCGACGGCCGGAAACTGCTGAACGGCACCGAGGATCTGGCTGTCGTCGGTCATGCTCGTCGCCGTCGAGGTGCGCGGCGGAATGAGGCCCCGCCAGAGTTGTCCGGTCGACTTCGAATCGGCGATCCAGCCGACCGTCGGATCGAACCCGACGAGACTCACCGAGCCGCTGCCGTACGCCGCATCTGCTGCGACGACCCGGTCACCCGAGGTGACGAGCGCCCGACCATGGTCGAGGCTCCCGGCCAGGGCCGGGACGTCCGTGGCGCTCGCCGGTGCAGTTCCAAGGAGGGAAGTCAGGGAGGCTGCCGCGACATCGTCGGTCGAGGAGGGCCGGTACGGCAGGATCGCATCGGGAAAGCCGGACAGGACGGACGGACCGGCGGTTCCGCCGACGATCACGAGACGGCCGCCGAGCGCGAGCCAGCCCCGCAGTGCCGCGATCTGGTCGCTGCTCAGGGTGTTCGTGTCGACGTCCTGCCAGACGAGCCGGTCGAGCGCGGACCACGCCTCGATCCGATCCGGCAGATCGGCCGCGGTCAGCGGCACCGTGACTGGCGCGATGCCGTTCTGGTTTGCCGGGAGCTGGAGCTGGCTGACGAGACCCTGCGGCCTCGCGGCGACGACACCGACGATGAGCTGGGTGGCGTCGTGGACCGTGAACGCGACCTTCTTGCTCGCGACGGTCTTGTCGCCACTTACGAGAAGGACTTCAAGCTGCTGGCCGAAGCTCGGCGGCTGGGCGTAGATGATGAACTTCTTGTCCGCCGGGCTGGCGAGATCGATCGGCAACGAGAAGCGGGTTCCTCCCTGGGCTCCGCCCTGGAGTCGGAGCTCACCGACGATCGGCGCACCGTCGTTGTGCAGATGGACCTCGATCGCCAGCCACGAACCGACCCGTGAGTGCCCCTGGAGGAGTGCCCTGGCATCCATCGTCGGGCCGTCTGCCGCCGCGACCGGTCCGGCCGCGCCGGTGCAGAGGACCAGCCACGCACCGAGGAGGACCAGGGCGCGGCGCCGCGAGCGGATGGCACGCAGAATCGGGGACCGGGGCACGGCAACTCCAGCGGCGGGTGGCGGGTGCGGTTCCAGCATCGACGTGCGACTCCCCCCAAAAGTTGCGACCTTCGAGAACCGTTGCGGCGCGGACGACCCGGCGGCACGTCGGCCGCCGCTATCGTACGATGCCGGTGCGGCGATCCATCCGGGCCGGCGCAGGTCCCCGGCGCCGGCGCCCACCGCGACGGACCGCTCCGCACAACCAGGTTCGAGGGAGCCCCGTGCCCGAGATCCGTCCATTCCGAGCTCTCCGCTATGCCCCGGAGGTCGTCGGCGACCTGACGCTCGTCGTCGCCCCACCGTATGACGTCATCGACGCGGAACTATTGCGTCGCCTGCTCGATCGGCATCCGAAGAACGTCGTTCGTCTCGACCTGCCGTCGGTCGAGCTCGGTGACGAACCGGACGAGCGCTATCGGCGGGCGGCTCGGACGCTCGCTGCGTGGCGGTCCGACGGGACTTTCCACAAGGACCCACGACCGGCGATCTACGTCTACGAGCAGGCCTACGAGGTGCCCGGCAGCGGCATCGAGCGAACCCAGCGGGGGTTCTTTGCCAGGCTCCGGCTCGAGGCGTTCGGACCGGATTCCGGTGTCCTGCCCCACGAGCGAACCCTCGAGGCACCTCGCGAAGATCGCTATCGGCTGCTCCGGGCGACTGGCGTCAACACCAGTCCCGTTGTCGGCCTCTTTGACGATGCCTCGGGCAGTGCATCGGCGATCCTCGCGTCCATCGCGACGGGGCGTCCCGAGATCGACGTCACGGATGACGACGGCGTCGCCCATCGCCTGTGGCTGGCCCCCGCGGAGGGTGATCACGCCGAAAGCGTCTCGGAGCTCCTCCGCATCGCTGCTGGAGGAGCGGTCACCATCGCCGACGGCCACCACCGCTACGAGACGGCCCTCCGCTATCGCGACGAACGACGGATGAGCCGATCGTGCGAGGAGGATCCGGCCTTCGATTACCTCCTGATGCTGTTCCTCGAGACGTCCGCCGAGCCGTTGACGGTCCTGCCGACGCACCGCGTCGTCCATGGCCTCGGGGCGGCCGGGCTCGCGACGCTTCGTGATGGAGCGCGAGATCTGTTCGATGTCGCCACGGCCAGTCGCTCGTCACTCGAGACGGCCTTCGGCGGCGCCGAGACGGCGGGCGGCAACGGCCGTTTCGGCCTTTGGACACGGGCCGGCGGATGGATCCTGACCGCTCGACGCGAGGCGTTCGCAACGGGCGAGGCATCGGGCGGGCCCGCCCTTCGCGAGCTGGATGTGACGCTGCTCGGGGCGGCGCTCGAGCGGCTTGCCGGGATCGACGCGTGGGCGGTGGCCGGCGGCGAGCGGATCACGTACACGAAATCGGTCGCCGAGGCGCTCGACTGGGTCGACCGATCGATCGCCGACGCCGACGCCGCGTTCCTCCTCGAACCGACACCGGTTCGATCGATCTCGGCCGTCGCCCGAGAGGGCGATGTCATGCCCCAGAAGTCGACCTACTTCTACCCGAAGGCCCTGACCGGCCTCGTCATCAACCCCCACGAATGGTGAGAACGCTATCGATGCTGAGCGACCGATGACCGAGACAACGCCCGACCAGATCCTCGCCCGTACCCAGGTCCCGACGACCAACGGCCGACCCGTCCGCAAGGACGAGATCGAGCTGCTCGAACGCGGGCTCTACATCGAATCGTGGCTGCCGGAGCGGCGCTCGCGACGCAAGCCGCTGCTGTTCATCCACGGCGAGCTGGCCGGCTCCTGGCTGTGGGAGCGGTATCTCGGGTACTTCGCCGGGCGCGGTTGGGAGGGTCACGCCCTCAACCTCCAGAACCACTTCTGGTCTCGAACGGCTGATCCGACGGAACTGTCCTTCGACACCTACACCGAGGACGTCGTGGCGGCGCTGGAACGACTTGGGCCGGGGACGGTCGTCGTGGGTCACGGGATGGGCGGTCTGCTCGCCCTCAAGGCCGGCGAGCGGATGGCGATGGCCGCGCTCGTCCTGCTCTCGTCGGACCTGCCGCGCGACCTGCGGGTCCCTGCCCGCTCGCACGAGCTGCGGGAGATCCCGGACGTGTACGGCAAGGCCTCGATCGGCTGGGCGACGCTGCCCGAGAAGCTCCAGCGCGACCATCGCGACCTGACGATGGACGACGTCCTGCGGATCCAGCACCTCCTCGGCCAGAAGCCGCACGAGAGCGGCGCCGCCCGGCGACAGGTCCTCCAGGGCGTCTCGGTCGACCGCCGCCCGCTGACCGGCATCCCAAAGCTCGTGATCGGGGCCGGGCTCGATCGCAGCGTTCCTGAGGAGGCCTCCGAGCGATTGGCGGAATGGCTCGGGGCCGACTACGAGCCGTTCGGGGCCCACTCGCACTACGGCCTTGTCGTTGGCGAGGAGAGTCACCAGCAGGTCGCCGAGGCGATCCGGGCCTTTCTCGAGACGAACCGCCTCTGAGCTTTGCGGACCGCGCTGGCCGTGGCGCCGTCGGGCGGCGGTTGGTATCATCCCGGTCGGTCCGCCGGCGACCCCGCCCGGCCGGCCCCCGTGCCGCATTCGTCTAGAGGCCCAGGACACCGCCCTCTCAAGGCGGAGATCACCGGTTCGAATCCGGTATGCGGTACCAACGCTCTACGGCGACCGAATCAGTCCGTGCTCCACGGCATATCGCGTCAGAGCCGTCCTGTCGTGCAGTCCGAGCTTTTCCGACAGGTTCGCCACGTGACGTCGAACGGTGTGCACGCTGATTCCGAGCATCCGGCTGACCTCGGCTGTCGGGTGGCCGCTGGCCAGGAGGCTCAGGATTTCGCGCTCTCGAACGCTGATCTGGCTTCCCGCCCGGTTGAACCGGATCGAGTCGTCGACGATCGCCCCGGTGACGCTGCTGTGGAGATACCGCTCGCCGCGCGACACGGCGTGGATCGCCTCCAGCAGCTCGTTGGAATGGGCGCCCTTGACGACATAGCCTCGGGCGCCCGCGACGAGGGCCTGGCGCACCGTCTCCGACCCGCGGTCCATTGTGAGGACGACAACCCGGAGATCCGGATGGAGCGTCCCGAGGGCCCGCAGCAGGGGAAGGCCGTCGCCTTCTGGGAAGGTCAGATCCAGGACGAGGATGTCCGGATGGGTGGAGGCGACCAGGTCGAATGCCTCATCGTGGGTGGCGGCCTCGCCGACGACCTCGAAGCCATCGACGCTGTTGAGCACGAGCCGGAGGCCTTCGCGGACGAGATGATGGTCGTCGACGAGCGCGATCCGGATCGGCCCCTGTCGCCGCCTCGGTGGCCGCACCGATCGGACATCCGAGGGATCGGTTGGTGGCGACGCATCCAGCCGCGGCTCGTCGATCTCGAGTGGGCCGTGCATCAGAGGGTCCCCTCCGCGCGCCGGACGGCCGTCCTGCGCAAACCTGCCGTTCCGGCGGGGGCCAACACCGGCATCAGCAGCTCAACGGTTGTACCGGCGCCGGGCGCGGATCGAACGTCGAGCTGCGCCCGCAGGATCTCCGCGCGCTCCTGCATACCGGCGAGTCCCAGCCCCATGGGCGTCGTGGCCCGATCGAAGCCGGCGCCATCGTCACCGACCGTGAGCCTGATCAGGCCTTCGTTGACCTCGGCATCGATCCACACGTTGGCCGCGTGGCTGTGGCGGGCCGCGTTGCCGACTGCCTCCTGGATGACCCGATACGCATCGATCTGCCGATTCGGATCGATGATGCTCGGTGGAAGGACCAACGGACCGAACCGAAGCTCGATGGGGATGCCCGCAGCCTCGGCCAGGTCGCCGATCGCGGCCCCGAGGCCGATCTCATTGATCCGCGGCGGCCGAAGCTGCGCTGCCACATCGCGAGTTTCGTCGAGCGCCGCGATGGAAAGGTCTCGCGCGCGAACGACGGCTGCTTCAGGCGAGGACACGATGGATGTGGATTCGACGCCTCGCATCTGGCGGAGGCTGGCCTCCGCTGCGTCCAGCGTCAGGATTACGGCCGTGAGGGTCTGGCCGACGCCGTCGTGAAGATCGCGGGCGAGGTGGGCTCGCTCGTCCTCCTGCGCGGTCGTCAGGCGGTCACTGGCCTGGCGATAGAGCGCGGCGTAGCGCCGCGAGGTCGTCGAGACGCGATCGGCCATGAGCGCGACCACTGTGGAGATCACGAGCAGTAACGGCCATTCCGTGACTTCACGCAGCTCGCCTTCCATCGGTCGGGCGAAGCCGATGTTAAGGGCGGCCGAAGCTGCCATGAGGATCAGGAAGCCGGCCATCCGGAAGACCGTTGCCCGCAGGCCAAGCACGAACGCGCTGATTGCCAGCGTGACCCATGCGGCGTCCAGGAGGAATTCCGGGTCGCCGATCTTCAGGAGC
>DATHGS010000358.1:0-2466 GCA_035490155.1 Candidatus Methylomirabilota bacterium
CCCGGCGCAAGAGGCAATCTAACGCTTTGTCCAACCGGGTCAAGGGGCCGAAAAAGAACGTGGCCGCAATTTGCGATGTTTTCCTTTTTCAACATTTCCACAGCGAATCTTCCAACTTGTGGAGACGTCTGTGGAAACGGATGAACGGCGACCGGAAAATCTTCGGAGAGACGCCGCAGTTGCGTCGGTCAACCGTCCGCCGACACTAACGCATTCGCCATACTCCCGCGCAGTGCGTCGGAGGGAGACAGTCATCGCGGTCGCCGCCGCCGCATTCGCGCTCGCGCTCGTGCTCGCGGCGTTGCGAGTAGGGGAGACCCCCGGCCGGCTCTCGGGCTGGCAGGCGCTCGTGCTCGGAATCACCCAGGGCGCCACCGAGTTGCTCCCGGTCTCCTCGTCGGGCCACCTGATCCTCGTGCCGTGGGCCTTTGGCTGGCACTACCTCCAGGACCACCCGGACTTCAACAAGACGTTCGACGTAGCGCTCCACCTCGGGACGCTGCTCGCCGTCGTCATCTACTTCTGGCGCGATCTCGGCCGGTTGATCCGGGCCTTCGTCCAAAGCGTCGGGCGGCGGCGGATCGAGACTGCGGACGAGCGGATCGCCTGGTACGTCGTGATCGCGACGGTCCCGGCCGCGCTCGCCGGCGCCGCGGGCGAGAGCTTCATCGAGAAGAAGCTCGGCAACCCGTGGCAGATCGCGATCCTCCTCGCCGTGTTCGCGATTCTCCTCTGGATCGCGGACCGGGTTCCGCCGGGCCGCTCGATCGAGGACCTCGGGTTCGTCAAGGCATTCGGTGTCGGGCTCGCCCAGTGCCTCGCTCTGATGCCGGGCACTTCGCGCTCGGGAGTCACGATCACCGCGGGTCGTTTCCTGAAGCTCAACCGCGACGACGCGGCGCGCCTGTCGTTTCTTCTGCTCGTCCCGATCGTGTTCGGCGCTGCGCTTCTGAAGGGCGCCAAGGTGGCGGCCAACGGGCTGCCTGCCGGATCAGCCGGTCCATTCGTCGTCGGCATGCTCGCCGCCGCGGTGGTCGGGCTCTTGGCGATCTGGGGGCTCCTCGGTTACGTTCGCCGGCACACCTACACGATCTTCGTCGTCTACCGGCTCGTGCTCTCCGCGGCGATCCTGATCACGATCGGCGCCGGCTGGCGCGGCAAGAACTTCTAGCTGGCGGCACCGCCGACGGGCACGCCCGGCAGGAACCCGAACGGGATTCCCGTTCCCGGGTCGACGTAGACCGCGCGGTAGAGCGCAGTGGGGTCAAGGCCGTCTGCCTCGAAGGACCCGTCGGCAGCAATCGGCAGCGTCGCGACGAGCTCGCGTGGAGCGTGGGGGAGCTCCCGGTAGAGCTCGACCGTGCCGCTCGTCACGCCGGAGACGCTGCCGTCGACGTGGCCGGTCTCGTCGACCTTCCCCATTCCGATCCGGACGGGCGGAAGCGAGGCGGGCGACCGGAACCATTCGAGCCCGCCCTCGCGCGAGAGGAGTAGCTGCCTCGTGCCGAGCTTGCCGATCGTGAATCCCTCCAGCCGCCCGTCGAGCTGCCAGGCCTCGGAGCCCGTCCCCCGAAGGATGAGCCCGGCGTACTCGAACCAGTCCTCGCCGAGACCGACCCAGTCGTAGGCGCCGATCTCCGGCTGCTCCTCGTCGCCGCGGGCGATCGACACGAAAATGCCGTGGGTCAGGGTCGACGTGGCCTGTGTCGTTGCGCTCGAGTTCAGGAGGACGACGATGTCCCCGGGCTCTGCCTGTGGGTACACCTGGGTCCAGGCCGACCAGAGAGTGGAGGGGAGGCTCACCGCCCCGACCCGTCCCTGAGGGGAGCCCAGACGGCTGAAGAAGAGGTACTGCCCTTCCCAACCGCCGTGGCCGTTCGGCCCCCAGTCGATCGCCGCCGAGGTGTAGGTCTCGACGACGTGGAGCCGTCCGCCGACGAGAACGGGCGCCGCGCCGGGGGGCAGGCCGCTCTTCGGGAAGCCCTTGAGGGTGATCGGACGCGTCTGTCGGCTGCCGTCCGCCCGGAAGATCACGAGCCTGAGGAAGGTCTGCCCCGTTTTCCGCTGAACGGCGTAGGCGATCGCAGGCCGGCCGCCGGCGTCGAGCGTGAGGCCGGCAGGACCGAAACTGCTCCCCCTCGCCGCCCGCGCGATCGTCGTCAGACGGCTGCCGCGCGCGAGGACGATCCAGCGGCCCTGCCCGTCCTCGACGAGAACGTTCACGTGACGATGCGGACGTTCTCCGACCTGGATTCCGGCGAGCGTGATCCCGCCGTTGGCAGGCAGGCGGCCGAGGCGGATCGCCGTCCAGCGGCCCTGGCTGCCACGGAGCGACGCGTAGAGACCGCGCCCGACCGTATACGCCACCCAAGGCGATCCGTCCGCCGCTACGGCAAGCACGCCCTGATCGGCCTTGTGGGTGACGACCTCGGCCTGGGCAGGGGAGGCGAGCGCCAGCAGGGCCAG
>DATHGS010000359.1:0-6424 GCA_035490155.1 Candidatus Methylomirabilota bacterium
GCGTGGTTGACGGACAGGCTGTACAGGAGGTCGGTCCGAGCGCCGGACGGGACGATGCCGGCGTCGAATGTGCGGGTGCTGGCGATCGGCCGGATCGTCACCGTGACGTGGACGGTCGTCCCCTCGAGACCCACGACACCCAGCGGCAGCGCCAGTCCGACATCCGCCTCGACATCCTGCGTCGCCCCGCTGATCGAGATCGGAGCGGTGTCGGCCGCCGGCACGGCGGCAACCTGGTTGGCGTCGAGCTGGAGCGTCACGACGGCCGGGTCCACGGCCACCGACACGACCTCGTAGCCCGCGGCCTGCGTGCCCGTGACGTTGGGATTGACTGGCACCGTGTGTGTCTGGGGCTCGCTGAGGACGGCGATCTGGACGTGTACCGTGGGTGGGTCGACATTCACGGGCGTCACGCGGTTGCCAACGTCGTCGACGGGGACGAGATCGACGTCGCGATCGACGTTGAGCCCGCTCGGCTCGATGGTGACGTCGGCCCGGGCGGAGGCCACTCGATCAATGACCGATGCCGGGCCCCGCACCGTGACCGTGGCGGGCGTGACGACGGCCGGCCGCACCTGGAGCTTGGCCGGGATCGGTCCGGTGACCACGTTGACCTTGACGACCTTGTCCCTGAGGGGGTCGAGCCGGATCTGGACGCTCGGCGGATCCCAGCTGAGGGCCGTGAACCGGGGGTCGACGGATTCGACCCGGATCGGCACAACGGTTGGGCCGGCCGCCGGGTCGACATCCTTTAAGTCAATCGTCGCCCGGAAGCTGTCGGGCGTCGCCCGGGCCGTTGGGTCACTTATCGCGACATAGCGAATCCGGGTCACCTGGGGAGGGGTCTGGACGAGAGAGGAATTCGCCGGCAGGTTGAGTATGTCGACCCGGATGCCACCGGGAAGTTCCTGGGCCGACTGCGAGATGACGAGCCCTGCGTAGAGCATCGAGGCCAAGGCGATTGCGGCGAGCTTGAGCGGCCAGTTGTGGAAGAGGAGGCGCCCGATTCGACTCACGTGGGTCCTCGTACGGCCGCCGCGGCTGCGTCGTCCTCGGGCCGGGCCCGCCGCCGTGGCCGGCTTCGGCCGACACGTCGGGTCAGCTCGGCCAGGCGGGGTGCGCGTCCGCCGACGCCGGTTCCATCGCCCGGCGGCAGGCGGCCAAAGGGTCCGCGACCGTCGGTCGGGGCGAGCAGCGAGCGGATCGCCCTGGCCAGCTGGGCCTCGTTCAGGTTCCGCACGATCCGGGCCCGCTCGACGAGGCTGACCTGGCCGTTTTCCTCCGAGACGACGACGACGACAGCATCGGTCTGTTCGGTGATCCCGAGGGCCGCCCGGTGGCGGGTCCCGAATCGTTCGGTGTGAACGGTCATCTCGGCCAGCGGCAGGAGCGAGCCGGCGGCGAGGATCATCTCCTCGCGGATGATCACCGCACCGTCGTGGAGCGGCGTTCGCGGGGCGAAGATCGTCCGCAGCAGGTCGGACGACACGTCGGCGTGGAGCATGACCCCGGTCTCGGCGACCTCCTCCAGCCCGGTGCCGCGCTCGAGGACGATGAGCGCGCCGTGGCCGTCCGCGGACATGAGGCTGGCGGCTCGAGCGACCTCGTCGGCGACGTGGTCGACGGCACGTAGCTCCGCCGGGGAGAAGAGCCAGTTGAAGGACCCGACCCGGCCGATCCGTTCGAGGGCTCGGCGGAGCTCAGGCTGGAAGACGACGACGAGCGCGAACAGCCCGACGACGGCGCCCGTCTGGAGGATCTGGGTGAGCAGCTGGAGCCCGAAGAAGCGGGCCGCCGCATAGACCGCGAACAGGACCGTTACGCCGATCACGAGGCTGACGGCACGGGTCCCGCGGATGAGGATGAAGAGCCAGTAGATGAGAACCGCGGTGATCCCGACGTCGATCAGCGAGGACAGTCTGATCTGCTCGATGATCGAGGCGACGAGCTGCTGCATCTTCTACGGAGTGTAGCATCGCGACCCGTCGCGACCCGCCCGTCACCGGGCCGCAACCTTCGCCGAAATGGCGGTCAGCGGTGTCCAGTCCGGTGGCTGCGACCGTCGGGCGGGCGCCTCGGCAGGCGTGCGGCTAAGGCGCCCTCTCAGGCGCAGAGTTCGGCCAGGCGCGGCTCGTCCGCCAGCTGCTGGGTCGCCAGCCGGCAGATCCGCTCGCGGGTCGAGCCGTCGTCGGCCAGCGACGCCAGGCGGGCGAGCAGGACGAGCTTGTCGACCGCCGGCGCACGCCAGCCTCGCTCGAGATAGAGCTCGGCGAGGAGGAGATGCAGATCGACGTCGTCCGGAGCGATGGCGAGGGCGAGATAGCACGCGTCGATGGCGGCCACCGACCGCCCAACCGACCGATGGGCCGCCGCGGCGGCCAGGAGACCCTCCCGGGCGGCGACGCGGTCGCCGGCGGCAAGTGCTTCCTCGGCCGCGGCTCCGATCAGGTTGCCGTCGACAGGCTCGGGCAGCGGTTCGGCCTCGACGGTGGGCTCAGCGGCTGCGGGGGGCTCGGGCTCCGCGGCCACGAGGAGTTCGGGCTCCGCGGGGGCGAGGGCCTCGGGCTCCTCGGCCGTGAGAGGCTCGAGCTCGGACGCTTCGGGTGCGGGTGCCTCAGACGCTTCGGGGGCGGGCGCTTCGGGCGCTTCGGGCGCGCCGGCGTCCGGCGCCTCGATCGGTGCGCGATCGGTCTCGGCGACCACCACCTCCTCGACCACTGGCGGCTCGAGGATCCGAAGGGCCCGCGCCAGCGACCGCTCGGCTTTCTCGTCGCCCGCCGAGACGCGCAGGCGCCCGACGAGAGACTCGACCTGGCGCCGGCGATCTTTCGACTCGGCCAGCTCGAGCGCCCGCCTTGCCGCGTCGCAGGCATCCGCCACGCGACCGCTGCCATCGAGGACGTCCGCCAGGCGATCGAGGGACTCGGCCGCCTCGAACGGTCGGTTGAGCGCGATCATCGCGTCGGCCCTGCCGCGAAGCGCGGCCTCGTCGCGCGGACCGAGGGCCAGGGCACGATCGTAGGCGTCCGCGGCTTCATCGGCTCGGCCGGTGCGCAGCAGGATCCCGCCGATGCTCGCGTGGGGCAGTGGTCGGTCAGGCGCGATCGCGGCGGCTTCGTGGTACGCGGCAATCGCGATATCGAATCGGCTGCGCAGCGCGGCCACGTGGCCCCGTCGGAGGGCGTCCTTGTACGTTTCGTAGATTGACGGGCTCACGGTCGAACTCCAGCGTGGCGTCCGGGCGAGCCTACCATCGGCCGGCATCGACCGACGCCGGCCGCCGAATTGCCCTGATTCACGACCCGGAGACGGCGCCCGTCAGCAACTCGACGAGGAGCGCCTTCTGGACGTGCAGCCGGTTCTCCGACTGGTCCCAGATGATGCTCCGCGGCCCGTCCATGACGTCCGAGCTGATCTCCTCCCCGCGGTGAGCCGGCAGACAATGCATGACAACCGCCTCGGGACCCGCGGCCTCGAGGAGTGCCGCGTCCACTCGGTAGCCGGCAAAGGCGTCGCGCCGTTCCTCCGCCTCGGCCTCCTGCCCCATCGAGGTCCAGGCGTCCGTGTAGACGACCGTCGCGCCGCGGACTGCCGTCGCCGGGTCGTCGAAGAATTCGAGCCGGCCGCCACCGGCAGCGGCCAACTGTCGGGCCCGCTCGACGATCGATGCGTTCGGGCCATAGCCGACTGGATGGGCCAGCCGGATCTCCATCCCGAGCGCGCCGCCGAGCAACGCCAGCGAGTGGTAGACGTTGTTGCCGTCACCGATGAACGCGAGGACGAGTCCGTCGAGAGCACCGTAACGCTCGCGCAGGGTGAAGACGTCGGCGAGGGCCTGGCACGGATGCTCGCGGAGGGTCAGGGCGTTGATGACCGGGATCGAGGCCTGGGCGGCAAGCTCGGTGACCACGGCGTGCGGCCCCGTCCGGGCGACGACGGCATCGACGAACCGTTCGAGGTTGCGAGCAACGTCGCGAACGCTCTCGCGGGCGCCCATCACGACGTCCTCGGTCAGGTAGATCGCGTGACCGCCAAGCTGGTTCATCCCGGCCTCGAAGGTCACCCGGGTCCGCAGGCTGGGGCGCTGGAACAGCATCGCGATCGTCCGCCCGGCAAGGGGCGGCCCCGCGTGCCGGCGCTCAGTCAGGTACTCCGCTTTGAGCTCCGCAGCAAGGTCATACAGGCGCCCGACCTCGGCGACCGACAGGTCGGCCACCGACAGGAAGTCGCGCCCACGCAGGGACGCCGATGGCTCAGTCGAGGCGTTCATGGCGCCACTGTAGCCGCGCAGATGGCGCGACGAGCCGAAGGCGCCGACGAGGACGTGAGCGAGCGCACTCAGAAGTGCGTGAGCGAGCGCCCGCAGGCGGCAACGTGCGGATCGCCCGCCAGGTGCGCGGCTACCGCTTCGTGTACTGCGGCGCCTTCCGAGCCCTCTTCAGGCCGTACTTCTTGCGCTCCTTCATCCGCGGGTCCCGGGTGAGGAGGCCGGCCTGACGGAGCGGCAGCCGGTTGGCGATGTCGTCGACTTCGAGGAGGGCCCGGGCGATCCCGTGGCGAATGGCCCCGGCCTGTCCGGTGACGCCACCGCCCTCGACCTTGATCATGACGTTGAAGTGGCCCTCGGTGCCGGTGACCCGGAACGGCATCCGGACGTCCGACTCGTTGATCGCGTTGCCGAAGTGCTCCTCCAGGCTCCGCCCATTGACGACGATCTCGCCCTCGCCCGGCAGCAGCCGAACTCGAGCGATTGCCGTCTTGCGACGGCCGGTTCCGGAGTAGAACGCAGGGATGGCCATGTGATGCTCCTCGTCAGGCGAGCGGCTCAGGCTGCTGAGCCTGATGGGGATGGTCCGTGCCGGCGTAGATCTTCAGCTTGCGCAGCTGCTGGACGCCCAGCTTGGTCCGCGGCAGCATCCCCTTGACCGCGCGGCGAATGACCTCTTCGGGTCGCCGCTCGAGGAGATGACCGAGGGTCTCCTCCTTGTAGCCCTGGGGATGACCGCTGTGGCGGATATAGAGCTTCGTCTCGCGCTTGTCGCGGGTCACTTCGATCTTCGCGGCGTTGAGGACGATGACGTGGTCGCCGGCATCGAGGTTCGGCGAATACGACGGCTTGTGCTTGCCCACGAGAACGCGCGCAATCCGCGACGCGAGCCGGCCGAGCGTCTCGCCCGACGCGTCGACGACGAACCAGCGTCGTTCGATCTCGCTCTCACGGATCGTGTATGTCTTCGCGTTCATCGTTCCTCAATCGTCTCCGTAGGCGCCTCCGGTTCGCCGTCCGAGGACGACTCGCCGGAGACAGAGTCCCTGCGCCGGGGCGGCTGCCCCATCGAGGGCGGGTCGTCGAGCGGCGAGTGCCGCCCTGACGTCCGTCTCATTCAGTTTTCCGCGACCGACCTCCAGGAGGATGGCCACGATACGCCGGACCATGCCCCGCAGGAAGGCGTCGGCCCGGACGTCGATCGTCACGAGCTGACCCGACCTGCGGACCCGGACCGCGTGTACGGTCCGGACCGGCTGCCGGTCCGCCGCCCCGAAGGCGCTGAAGTCGTGTCGGCCAACGAAGACCGACCCGGCCCGCTCCATCGCGGCGGTGTCGAGCGGGACCCGGACCCCGAGCGCGGCGCGCTCGCGGAGTGGGCTCCGCGGCCCGTTCCAGACGGTGTAGCGATACTCCCGGTAGCGCGCCGCGTAACGAGGGTGGAACGCCGCGGCGGCACGCCGGACGTCGCGGATGGCAACGTCCGCCGGGAGGAGCGCATCGAGCGCCCGCCCCAGCTCCTCGACCGAGAGCCGCCCGGCGTAGGTGAATGCGATCACCTGCCCCAGGGCATGGACCCCCGTGTCGGTCCGGCCTGCCCCGTCGACCGGCCGGCGCTCCCCATTGCTGAGGCGAGCCAGCGCGGCCTCGAGTTCCCCCTGGACCGTCCGGACTCCAGGTTGGGCCTGGAAGCCGAAGAAGTCCGTCCCGTCATATTCCACCGTGGCGCGGTACCGGCGAGCCGGTCGTCGCGCCGCAGGCGCGCCCTCTCGGACGCTCAATGGTGTGGTCAGTTAGACGAGTTCGATCTGGACGATGGGAGCCGCATCGCCTCGACGGAGGCCGATCTTGACGATCCGGGTGTAGCCAGACGTCCGATCTGCATACTTCGGCGCGATCTCGTCGAACAACTTGTTGACGACGAGCGGCTCGTTCGGAAAAGCGGCGACGACCGCCCGACGGGCAGCCAGATCACCCTTCTTGGCGATCGTGATCATTCGCTCGACGCGGCCGCGGATCTCCTTGGCTTTCGCCTCGGTAGTCTGGACGCGCTCGTAGCGGAGGACCGACACGGTCAGGTTCTTGTAGAGAGCAAGGCGCGGGCCCTGCTTCCGGCTGAGCTTCCGACCGCCGATCCGATGGGCCACGTCAGGCCTC
>DATHGS010000360.1:0-8732 GCA_035490155.1 Candidatus Methylomirabilota bacterium
CCAAGCGAAGGATCCTTTATCAGTCCAGCAGGGAGTAAGCCCGCTGCGTCAGGAACTCCGCGAAGTCGTCGTCGAGGACGAGGTGATCGAGCAGCTCGATGGCATCGGCCAGGTGACCAGCCGCACTTGCCTCGGCGGCCAGCGCCTGGAGGCGGGTGACCTCCTCGTCCCTGATCGCCGCGTAGAGGCCGCCCGTGACGAACCGGCCGTCGTCGAGCTGGGTGCCCCTCGTCCGACACTGCCAGAGCTGCGAGCGGGAGATCTCGGCCGTGGCCGCGTCCTCCATCAGGTTGTTGATCGCGGCCGCGCCGTTGCCGCCCAGCCAGGCGTCGAGGTACTGGAGCGCGACGCTGATGTTGAGCCGCACACCGGCCTCGGTCACCGTGCCGCCGGGCACGCGGAGGTCACGGAGTTGCTCGGCGGAGACGACTAGCTCCGCGCGTAGCCGGGCCTTCTGGTGCGGCGCCGCGCCGAGGACGCCATCGAAGATCTCGGGCGCCAGCGGGACGAGATCCGGGTGGGCGACCCACGTCCCGTCGAAGCCGTCGGCGGATTCGCGCTCCTTGTCGTCGCGGACCCGAGCCATCGCCGTGGCGTTGACCGCCTCGTCGCGACGTGACGGGATGAACGCCGCCATCCCGCCGATCGCGTGGGCCCCGCGCCGATGGCACGTCCGCACGAGCAGCTCCGTGTAGGCCCGCATGAACGGCGTCGTCATCGTGAGCTGGGCCCGCTCCGGGAGGACCGGCCCGTCGCCAGATCGGAACTTCTTGATGCACGAAAAGAGGTAGTCCCAGCGACCGGCATTGAGACCGGCCGCGTGCTCGCGGAGCTCGTGGAGGATCTCGTCCATCTCGAAGGCGGCGAGGATCGTCTCGATGAGGACGGTCGCCCGGATCGAGCCGCGCGGGATCCCGAGGGCCTCCTGGGCGTGGATGAACACGTCGTTCCAGAGGCGTGCCTCGGCGCGGCCCTCGAGCTTCGGCAGGTAGAAATACGGGCCCGTCCCGCGGCGGAGGAGCTCGGCGCCGTTGTGGAAGAGGTAGAGCCCGAAGTCGAAGAGGGACGCTGAAACGGGCGTCCCATCCACGAGCAGGTGACGCTCGACGAGATGCCAGCCACGGGGCCGAACGACGAGCGTCGCCAGCCGATCGTTCAGCCGGTATGCCTTGCCCTCCGGGCTGTCGAACGTGAGCTCCTGACGGACGGCCGACCGAAGAGCCGCCTGGCCACCGACGACGTTCGACCACGTCGGCGACAGCGAGTCCTCGAGGTCGGCCATGAAGACACGGGCGCCCGAATTGAGCGCGTTGATCATCATCTTCGGCTCGGCCGGGCCGGTGATCTCGACCCGCCGATCGTCGAGATCGGCCGGGGCAGGCGCGACTTTCCAGTCGGCCGATCGGATGTCGGCAGTCCCGAGCGGGAAGTCCGGCGCGACGCCGGCGTCGAGCTCCGCCTGGCGCTCGACCCGGGCCTCGAGAATGGCAACTCGCTGGCGACCGAAACGCCGCTGAAGGTCGGCAACGAAGGCGAGCGCTTCGTCGGTCAGGATCTCGTCGATCCCGCCTGGTGTCTCCCAGCCGCTAGCCGGAGGATCGATCTCGACGCCGTGCGGCAACGATCGCGTCATGTGAGCATCGTAGCCGCGGCGGACTTCGGTTGAACGCCCCGCGTTCGTATCAGCCGCCGGGCGCGACACTGTGTGCGGCCTGGATCGCTCGGCGTTCAATCCTGTTGACTGCCGCGGTCCTGCCCGCCAATTCGAACGCCCGGGGTCCAACGTGGCCGAAATCCGCCGTGCCGTTCGCCCGTAGGAACGCCCAGCGTTCAGCGAGCCCGGATTGGCCGCTGGCGGCGTTCAATACATGAACGCGGCGGTCTCACTCCGGACCGAGGTGGTAGCCGAGCCGGTGCGGCAGGCGGCTGATCGCCGCGACGAGGCGGTTCGGGCGGCGGCCGGCGTCCTCGGCGATCTCGCGGCGAAGGATCGCCTCGCGGAACATTCGCGCCCCGAGGTAGCGGAACGGTTCAGGGGGGAATGCCCGTGGGGTCGCCTCGACAATGGGCAGGGAGGCGGCCTCGTCGTCCTTTCGCCCGGCGGCGAGCGCGGCGAGGATCCGCCCACCAAGCACCGATGGCGCGACGCCGTTGCCGGAGTAGCCAAGCCCGAAATGGATCCGCCCGCCGGGCAGAGTCCCGAACCACGGTCGGTGGTCGTCGGTGATGTCGATCGGGCCGCCCCAGGCATCCTCGATCCGGACGTCGGCCAGGCTCGGAAACCAGCGCCGAAGGCCTTCGGCCGCGCGTCGCGCGGAGCCCACGTCATGGGTGAACGCACGCCCGATCCGGCCGCCGATGCCCGCCCGTCCACCGCCGCCACCGATGGCGATCCGGCCGTCCGCCGTAGTACGTGCGTAATGGAGGGTGAATCGGGCGTCGGCGACGCCCTCGCCGCCGGTCCAGCCGATCTCGGCGAGGCGATCCGGGATCGGCTCGGTCAGGACGACGTAGCTCGACCAGGTGACAAGCCGCCGACCGAACGCGGGCCAGCCCGCGGCCCACGCGTTGAGGGCGACGACGACCTGGTCGGCCACCAGCGTCCCCTCGCCCTCGGCCGACGACGTCGCGATCGTGACGGGTCCGGACGCGGCCGCCTGGCGAACGCTGGGCCCATGAGCCGTCGTCCGCTCGTGGATGACCACGCCACGCTCCAGCGCGACGCGGCGCAGGCCACGGGCGAGCGCCGCCGGCTGAACGGTCGCCGCGCCCGGCATGAACGCGCCCTCGCGGAAGACAGGCGAGCGAACCCGCGCCGCCACTTCGTCGCGGGTGAGCGCTTGCCAGCGATCGGTCGCATCGAGCCGAGCGCATGCATCGACCGCTTCGGTCCAGGCACCATCCTGCGCCGGCGACGCACTGACGAGCAGGAATCCCTCGTGCCGGTAGGCCGCGTCGACGTCATTGGCAGCCGACCACGTGCCGATCGCCTCGGCGGATTCGTCGACCGCCTTGGCGAGGCGGACCGCTCCGTCGTCGCCGAATCGCTCGATGAGCCCGGGCAGCTCGTCCCACCAACCCGTGACGAACCCGCCGTTCCGTCCGGATGGGCCGCCGCCGCAGATGTCGGCCTCGAGGATGACGATCCGAGCGCCCGGCGCGAGTTCTGTGAGGCGAAGGGCCGTCCAGAGACCTGTATAACCCCCACCGAGGATCGCGATGTCCGCCTTTGCCGCTCCCTGCAAGGGCGGCGCGGCGATGTCCGCCGCGAGCTCCGGCGGTTCCGCGCCGAGCGCCTCGCGCAACCAGTAGGAGCGTTGCCGGCCAGGTCGGACGCCGTCGAGGGGGTCGCGGGGATCAGCCACGCAGGAATTCTCCTCCGACGCTCCGATGCGGAGGCGGTCCTATCCGGTCGCGTGCTGCTCCCACCGGCATTTCCTGGTTTGGGACCAGCTCAAGCGGGCCACTGAACCAATCAACCGGCGACCGCTCGAGCATTCGAGCGTGACGGAGCAGCTCGCAAGGTGCGATCCCGCCGAGAATCGGACCCAGCGCCGGATCTAATCCGCATTTTGCTGGTGGGAGCAGCAACGCCACCTTCAGGCGGGCAGGAGCAGCGGTGCCACCGGTTCCTACCAGCCGCCGGCGTCGCGGAGCAGCCGATGCAGGACGCGGGCGGCGACCGCCCGACGGTAGTCGGCGGTGGACCGAACGTCGTCGATCGGGGCGATCTCGGCGGCGAGTGACGCGGCCGCGGCATCGGCCGTCTCGGGAGTCGGGCTCCGACCCTCGAGGAGGGATTCCGTTGTGCCCGCCCGGATCGGCCGGTCGGCGACTGAACCGAGCGCGAGACGAACGTCCGACCACGCCCGACCGGAGCCTCCGTCGCGTTCTCGCCAGGCAAGCGCCATGACGACCTTGCTGATCGCCTGGGCTCGCCGCGTCCCGATCTTGCGGAAACGGGCCTCCCGCCCACCGGCGACCGGGATGCGAACGCGGAGGATTAGCTCGTCGGGCGCAAGCGCCGTCCGCCTGTACGCGATCCAGAAGTCCGCCGCCGGGATCGTCCGCTCGCCGCGCGACCCACCGACGTCGATCTCCGCGTCGAGGGCGAGCAGGACCGGCAGTGTGTCGCCGGCCGGCGACGCGTTGGCGATGTTCCCGCCAAGCGTGCCGCGGTTCTGGATCTGTGCCGCCCCGATCGTGGCCGCGGCCTCGACGAGCGCCGGTAGGTGCTCGCGGCACGCGGCGGACCGGCGGATGTCCGTGTAGGTCGTCAGCGCTCCCAGGGTGATCGCCTCGCCGTCGGAGGCGATGCCCCGCAACTCGTCGAGCCGCCACAAGTCGAGCAGGCGGACCGGCGGCTCACCGATCTCGCCGGTGATCCCGACCATCACGTCGGTGCCACCGGCGAGAGGCGTGAGCTGGGGCGGATCCGCGGGAGATGCTACCGCGCCGACGGCGGGGCGGGCAGCCGCGGCGAGGAGCGCGTAGGCGTCGGCGAGGGTTCTGGGCGTGTCGACGGGCGGTTCGGCGGGCATCGATTGCGTCAGGTCTCGTCGGGCTTGCCGCCGCGGCGACGGCGGCTGCGAAGGAGCAGGACGAGGATCGCGGCGATGATCGCGAAGCCGCCGGCGAGCTGGCGCGGGCTGACGGAACCCGAATAGTCGGACGGAGGCGACTCGTCGGCGGCGCCGGGCGGGCGCTTTTCGGCGTCGGTCATCGGTCGTGCTCCCTCGTCGGTCGGTCGGTCATCTGTCGGTCATCGGTCGGTCATAGGTTCGTCGTCGCCGTCATCGGTCGGCGCTCGAAGCGGCGATCGCGATCGACTCGATGATCTTCGTGTACCCGGTGCAGCGGCAGAGGTTGCCGGCGATCGACTCGCGAATCGCGTCCTCGTCGGGCCCGCCGCCAGCGTCGATGTACGCCCGCGCCGCCATCAGCATTCCCGGCGTGCAGATGCCGCACTGCGCACCGCCCGCTTCGAGAAACGCAGATTGGAGGGTGTCCAGGCGGGCGGCGTCACCGGGCAGCCCGCCGGGGGGAGCCAGGCCCTCGACCGTCTCGACCGCCGACCCGTCGACCTGGCAGACCGGCACGAGACACGAGTCAACGACCGCCCCATCGAGCAGCACGCTGCACGCGCCGCACTCCCCTTCCCCGCAGCCCTCCTTGGTGCCGGTCAGCGCGAGATCCTCGCGGAGGACGTCGAGGAGGCGCCGCATGCCGGGCGCCACGACCTCGACCGGATCGCCGTTGACGGTGAAACGCCAGGCTGCGGTGCTCACGAACCCGGGTCCTGCGGTCCGCGAAGGAGCTGGGGATCCGTGTTCGCGTCCGGGCGCGGGTCCGTACCGGCCTCGATCGGAGCTTCCACGGCGGTCTCAATCGCGGCCGCGTCGTCGGCACGGGCGAAGCCGGCGGGCGCGGGCGGCGGCGCGGTGACCCCGAGCGCGGCGAGAATCCGCTCAGGGCTCGCCGGCAGGTCGTGGACCCAGACACCCGTCGCATCGTGGATCGCGGCGACCACCGCCGGCGCCCCGACGTCCATCGGCAGCTCGCCGACGCCCTTGGCGCCGTGTGGCGCCCCGGCAAACGGCGCCTCGACGAGGATCGAGCTGATCCGCGGCGCATCGAGTGCCGTCGGGATGATGTAGGTCGCGAGGCGATCGTTGAGGTAGCGCCCGTCGTGGAGCTTGATCTCCTCGATCGTGGCGTACCCGATCGCCTGCAGGGTGCCGCCTTCGACCTGGCCCTCGGCCAGGACCGGGTGGATCACCCGACCGACATCGTCGGCGGCGACGACATCCCGGACGGTCACCTCGGCGGTGTCGAGATCGACGTCGACCGATGCGACGCATGCGGCCCAGCCGAATGCCGGGTACGCGTCGCCGCGATAGGTCTCGTCGTCGAAATGGACATGGGGATACGGCTCGAACTGCTGGTCGATGCGGGTCGCGCCGTGGGTGGCGGCATCGTCACGGTAGAGGGCGGCGAACGGCCGACCGCCGTTGCGGGCCTCGACCTCGCCTCTCAGCCGACGGGCGGCCTTGATCAGCAGCCCACCGACGACCATCGCCGTCCGGCTGGCGACCGTCGGCCCGGAGTCGGGGACGAAGGCGGTGTCCTGGGGGGCGATCTCGACAGCGTCGTACGGAACGCCCAGCTCCGCCGCGACGAGCTGCGGAAAGATCGTTTTCGTGCCCTGGCCCATCTCCGTCGAACCGGTCAGGATCCGGATGCGGCCGTCGGCGCCGAGCTCGAGCGACGCAACCGAGGCGAGCTTGACCTCGCCCGAGCCGGTGAAACCGGCGCCATGCCAGGCCAGGGCGATGCCGATGCCGCGGGCGGTTCGGTCGCGTCCGCCGTTGAGCGCGGAGCTCGACGTCAACCCGGCATCGACCCGCGCGTCTCGGGCCCAGGCGGTCATGGCCCGGACGCCCTCGAACTCGGCGGCTTCGGCCGCCCGCTCGAGTACCTCGGACGCGGCCACGCTGTCGTGGAGCACCTGCCCGGTCGGAGTTGTATCGCCCACTCGATACAGGTTGTGCCGGCGGATCTCGAGCGGGCTGAGACCCAGCGCCTCCGCCAGCCGATCGATCTGGATCTCGGCCGCGAACTCGACCTGGGGCGCGCCGAAGCCGCGAAAGGCGCCGTTCGGCGGGGTGTTGGTGCGGGTCGCCCGGGCTCGGATCCGGACGTTCGGGCAGCGGTAGGGGCCGCCCGCGTGGATCGCCCCGCGGGAGAGGACGACGGGCGTCAGCGTGCAGTACGCCCCGCCATCCATGACCACCTCGATCTCCTGGGCGACGAGCGTCCCGTCGCGCATCACGCCGGTCCGGTGGGTGACGATCGCCGGGTGGCGCTTGGTCGTCGCGGCGAGATCCTCGTGGCGGTCGTAGATCATCCGAATCGGCTTGCCGCACTTCCGGGCGAGGAGCGCCGCGTGGAGGGCGATGATCGACGGGTATTCCTCCTTGCCACCGAACCCGCCGCCGGTCTCCGCCTGGACGACCCGTGCCTGCTCGTCGTTGAGTCGGAGTGAGCGCTTGAGCGCCTTGTGGATGTAATACGGGCACTGCAGCGACCCGTGGACCTCGACACCGCCGTCCTCGCGGGGCACCGCGATCATCGCGTTGTTCTCGATGTAGAGCTGCTCCTGGTGGCCGACGCGATAGGTCCCTTCGAGGACGATGTCGGCGGCGGCGAGGCCGGCCGTGACGTCGCCCGTATCGATCTCGTAGTGGGCGAAGACGTGCTCGCTCACGAGGGGATCGAAGACCGCGTCGAGCGGCTCAGTCCGGATCTTGACGCGGCCGCGGCCGGCGCGGAGCTGCTCGCGGTCGGCCGCGGCGAGGAGGACGAGCGGCTCCGCGTGATGCTGGATCTCGCCACCGATCGGGACGAGGACCGGCTGGTCGTCGCTGATGAGGCTGACGATGTTGTCGCCGGGGATGTCGGCCGCGGTAACGACGACGACGGTCGACCAGTCGAAGTCGGAGGCCAGATCAAAACCGAGGAAGCGGGCATGCGCGTCGGTCGAGCGGATCGTGGCCCCGTACCAGGCACCCGGGAAGACGAGGTCGTCGGCGTACTTGGCAGCGCCCGTCAGCTTGTCGGGGCCTTCCCTGCGAAGCGGGCCGGCGGCGCGGGCCCGGCCGATGGCCAATTCGCCTCGCTCGACGACGAGGGCATCCGGCACGGTTCGCTGCGGGGCGACGGTAGGGGTCCGGCTGGGCGGGGTCCGGATCGTCATGCGCTGCGGTCAACCCTCCTTGATCGTGACGATAGCACCGTGACAGCGGGTGGGTGGAGGCCGCTGACCCGGACCTACGGCTGATCAGTCTGGTACAGATGTAGGAGGTTCGGCGGGAGCGATGCGGTCCCAGAATGCCGTGTACACCGGCCCGGCTTTGCGAACGTCGGTCCGCGATATCCGGCGTGCGAACCCGGGGGCGCACCCGCTCGCTGGACAGAGGGATGTCGATCATGGATACCTATCAGGAAAAGCCTGCCATCGGCGCGGAACGCATCTCACGTGCGACCGAGACGTCCTCGTTCGCGACGGAGCCGTTCGCGGATGCGACCGAGCCATCAGGCGAGCACATGCCCGAGACGACCGATCCGGAGGACGGCATCCCCGTCATCGCCGCGCCCGTCACGACGCCAGCCGGATGGACGGACAGTCCAACCGGCACGGATGGTCCGCGCTACTGGGATCGCCTGATCCTGAGCGAATCCGCCCGGGTCTCACGCTACAAGCGACCGGCCACCGTGGTCCTGGTCGAAATCGCCGGACTCGCCGATCTCGGGCGCTTGTGGGGTCCGAGGGTCGTCGAGCACACCCTGGCGACGGCGGCGCGGATCCTGTCGAAGGAGATCCGGACGAGCGATCACATCGCCCGCATTGAGCCGCTCCGGTTCGGCGTGCTGCTGACCGAGACGACCGAGATCGCGGCGATCAACTTCGTCGAGCGGGCCAGGGCGGCCTGCGACCGCGACCTCCAGGTCGCCAAGGAGGTCGTCGGCGTGGCGTTCGGTTGGGCCAGCCCGCCGAATGGCGGGGACCTGTCGGACGCGATGGCGCTCGCGACCAGGCGACTCGAAGCCGAGCTCGCCGAACGCTGACCGCGCGCTGCCGCGCCGGCGGCCGAACCACACCTGACGCCAGCAGACCTCCTTCGCTCCCATCGGACGCCATCGCGCCGTCCCGTTCCCACCCGCATCCCGCC
>DATHGS010000361.1:0-5877 GCA_035490155.1 Candidatus Methylomirabilota bacterium
TCGGCCGCGTCGAGGACGCGGGTCGTCGTCCCGACGTTGGCGTCCCACATCCTGCCGTGCTCGCTGCGCGCAATGCCGATCCGGTAGCTTCCGGCAGCGTGAATGAGCCCGTCGGCGCCCTTCAGGTGTTCCGTCGTGGCGCCGACGTCGGACAGGTCGTCGGGGACGAGCTCGACGCCAAGCTCTGCGAGATGTGGCGCTCGACCCGGATCCCGGACGAGCGCCACCACGTGATTGCCTCGTTCGCGAAGTCGTCGAACAACGGCATGACCGACGAACCCGGCGCCGCCGGTGACGGCGACCCGCCCCGGCTGCCGGTCAGTAGATCGAGGTGTCCGGGCCAACCGACTCGAGCCAGGCCTTGATGTCGCGGAGCAGTGCCGCACCGCCGGCGCCGTCGTTCGCTCGATGGTCAACACCGAGGACCATGTTCATGATCGGCCGGATCGCGATCACATCGCCGTCCGGCGTCGACACGACGACCGGGCGCTTGGTGATCGCCTCCATCGTGACGATTCCGACCTCGGGGACGTTGAGGATCGGCAGCACGAGGTTCGTGCCCAGGTAGCCGGTGTTGTCGACGGTGAACGTACCGCCGCCGAAGTCGTCGACCTTGAACTTGCCGATCTTCGCGCGCGACGCCACGTCGGCGATCGCCACATTGAGCCCGTGCACGGACAGCTGATCGGCGTCCCGAATGACCGGCACGATCAGGCCTTCGTCGACGGCGACGGCGACACCGATATTGATCCGGCGCTTGGCGAGGACGCCGTCGTCGGTCCAATGGGCGTTGAACGTCGGGTTGCGCTTCAGCGCCTCGGCGGATGCCTTGACGACGAACGGGACAAAGCTGAGCCCGATCCCCTCCTTGCCCTGATAGTCGCGCTTGGCCTTCTCACGGAACGCGACGAGCCGGGTGACGTCCACCTCCATCTGGACGTAGGCATGCGGCGCCAGGAGGGCCTTCGTCATCTGCGTGGCGATGCCCTTGCGCATCTGGGTCATCGGGATGAGGACTTCGTCGGTGCCGTCGGGGAAGGAGACCGACGGGACGGCCGACGGCCTGGCGGCACGACCAACCGATGCCGGGGAGGCCGATGGCGCCGCTGAGGCGGCCGATGCCGGGGAGGCCGACGGCGCAGCCGGGGCGGGGGCGGCCGGCGAACTGGCGACGCCGCCGAGGGACTGGCCACCGACCGACTGGCCGGTCCGCTGCGTCTCGACGTAGTTCGTCACGTCCTCGCGGGTGATCCGGCCTCCGCCGCCGCTGCCGACGATCTGTGCGGCGGTCAGCCCGTGCTCCCGAAGGAGCCGGCGGACCGCCGGTGTCATCCGCGCGTCGGCGTTGCCGGGCAACTCCCCGTCGACGGCCGTGGGAGCAGCCGGCGAGGCAATCGCCGCTGCGCGCTCGGGGCGCTCGTCGGAGCCGGCCGGTCCGTGGGCGACCGGCGCGGGCTCGGGGGCGGCAGGCGCGGCTGCCGGCGCACCGTTGTCAGAGGCCACCTCGGTCGTCGGCGCCGACGCCGGAGCGGCTTCCGCCTTCGGTGCCGACGCGGTCGTCGCTCCCGCGCCGGCCGCAGCCGGCGAATCGGTCGCCCCGGCGCCTTCGTCGGCTGTCTCGATCACGGCGATCTCGGCGTTATTCGGGACCGTCGCCCCTTCCTCGACGAGGATTTCCTTGAGTACGCCGGCAAAGGGCGAAGGCACCTCGGCGTTGACCTTGTCGGTGATGACCTCGACCAGCGGTTCATATTTCTCGACCGTGTCGCCGGGCTGCTTGAGCCACTTGCCGATCGTCCCCTCGGCGACGCTCTCGCCGAGCTGGGGCATCGTCACCTTGGCCACTGTCTCATTCCTCCGGGGCCGGGCGGATCGAACCGCCATCACGTTTGTTCGGGTTCTAGTGTCGCGCATCGAGCGACGATGCGCCGCGCCCGGGGCTTCGCGGGCGTTGCGGCGCCACCCGCGAGCTCAAGGAAGAGGTCGATCGGATCGCGGCCTATCTCGATCGACCACTCTCCACGTTGATCGGGCCGCCCTCGCGATGACGGCGCATTGACTGCGACGTTACGGTTGATCCGATGTTCAGGAACCTTGAGCCGATGTTCAGCAACCCTGGCGGAGGCGATCCCCGCGTCCTGATCTTGATGGTCGCGATTCTCCTGTCGATCATCGGGTTCGTCTGGATCCGCTCGATCACGAGCGTCGAAGAAGACGGGCCATCGTCGTGGCGCTATCTGCGCAACACCGACGATGCGGAGGCGCTGGTTGAGGCATTCATTCGCGACTCGCACGTCGCCCAGGGCCCAACGGAGCCACAAGACATGAATGCTCGAATCGATGACCTGTTCGCCAAATCATGGCGACGCGCCCGACGTGGCCGAGCCACTGCCCGACTGATGCTGGCCGCGGCGATCCTGGCGGTCGCGTTCATGATCCTATTTGTTCTCGCCGCCCCGAACTACACGTACACGCCTGAACCAAATCCGCCGGACGTGCTCGTGTTTGGTATCGCTGTCCTCGGTTTCGCGATCGGGCTCGCCTGGATGTGGCGGATTCTCCGCGCCGATCCGGAGCCCGATCCCGAGGCCTGGCGCTACCGAGAACGCTGAGCCACCGCTCCCTTTTTCAGTACGCCGCCAGGCGGCGGATGCCGTCGGCGATCTTCTCCGGGTCGACCATGAACCAGTCCTCGAGGGCGTGGTTGTACGGCACACCCGGGACGTCGGGCCCGGCGATCCGGGTGACCGGGCCGTCGAGATAGTCGAAGGCCTCCTCGGCGACGATCGCCGCGACCTCCGCCCCGTAACCGCCGAAGCGGTTGTCCTCGTAGACGATCAGGCACTTGCCGGTCTTGCGGACCGAATCGAGGACGGTCTCCTTGTCGAGCGGTCGGAGCGTCCGCAGATCGACCACCTCGACGCTGATCCCTTCCTCCGCGACCCGATCGGCCGCCTCTAGCGCGTAGTGGGCCATCAGGCCGTAGGCAATGACCGTTACCTGGGTGCCGGGATGGGTGACCGCAGCCTTGCCGAGGGGGACCGTGTACTCGCCGTCGGGGACGTCGCCGCGGACGCTCCGGTACATCTTCTTGTGCTCAAAGAAGAGGACCGGATCGTCGTTCCTGATCGACGACAGCAGCAGGCCCTTGGCGTCGTACGGGGTCGACGGGATCACGACCTTGAGCCCAGGGATGTGGGTGAAGAAGGCCTCGACCGACTGGCTGTGGTACAGCGCGCCGTGAACGCCGCCGCCGTACGGCGCCCGGACCGTCATCGGCAGGCCGTAGCCGTTGTTCGAGCGGTAGCGCATACGGGCAGCTTCGGAGATGAGCTGGTTGAAGGCCGGGAAGATGAAGTCGGCGAACTGGATCTCGGCGATCGGCCGGAGGCCGTTGATCGATGCCCCGATCGACGTGCCGATGATCTGCGATTCCGTCAGCGGCGTGTCGATGACCCGCTCGTCGCCGAATTCCGCCCAGAGCCCGTCCGTCGCGAGGAAGACGCCGCCCTTCTTGCCGACATCCTCGCCGAGGAGGATGACGGACTCGTCGCGGGCCATCTCCTCGCGGAGGCCGTCGCGGATCGCCTCGATGAAGGTCTTTGTCGGCATCAGTGCGGGTCGCCGCTCGGGCCCGAGCCGGGGCCGCTGCCCATGCCCCAGGCGGGCGGTGTCTCGCCGGGCCAGTCCTCGGCGAAGACCCACTTCATGGCGGTCTTCGGATCCGGGTCGGGCTGCGACTCTGCGTATTCCGTCGCGTCGTCGACGACTGCCTTGATGTCGGCCGCGATCGCGGCTTCGGTCTCCGCCGTCAGGACGCCGGCCTCCATCAGTTGGGCCCGGAACAGGGGCAGCGGGTCGCGCGCCTTCTCCGCAGCCAGCTCCTCCTCGGAGCGGTACTTCGTTTGCTGATCGTCCGAGCTGTGGGCGGTCAGGCGGAGGACCTTGGCCTCGATGAGTGACGGACCGTCCCCGCGGCGGGCCCGCGCGACCGCCTCCTTGGAGGCCTGGTAGCACGCTAGAACGTCGGACCCGTCGACCGTGACTCCGGGGATTCCGTAACCGGGGGCCCGATCGGCGACGCTGGAGCCGGCGACCTGCATCGCGAGCGGCACGCTGATCGCGTAGCCGTTGTTCTCGACGACGAAGACGAACGGCAGCTTGTGGATCGCCGCGAAGTTGAGCCCCTCGTGAACGTCGCCCTGGTTGCTGCTCCCCTCGCCCATCGTGGTCATCGCGACCTGGCCGGTTCGCCGGATCTTCGCCGCAAGGGCGATCCCGACGGCGTGGAGCAGCTGGGTCGCGACCGGCGACGAGACCGACACGAGATTGTGCTCGTGGCTGCCGTAGTGGCCCGGCATCTGGCGCCCGCCCGACGACGGATCGCTGGCGGTCGCGTACTGCGCCGTCAGGATGTCGCGGGCGCTCATCCCGAACGTGAGGCAAGTCGCGATCGAGCGGTAGAACGGGGCGATCCAGTCCTTGCCCTTCTCGAGCGCCCAGGCGATCCCGACCTGCGCCCCCTCGTGGCCCTGGCCGCTGATGACGAACGGGATCCGGCCGGCCCGATTGAGGATCCACATCCGCTCGTCGACGGCCCGAGCCAGGGCGACGTGGCGGTACATCTCGCGGAGCTCGTCGTCGGACAGCCCGACGGCGTCGCCGAGGTGGCTCGCCTGGCCGATCTTGCCCGATCGCGGCGTCACCGCCATCTGGTCCTCCGTTGCCGGTTCAGAAGTTGATCGATCGGCCGTCGACGGCCATCGCCGCCTCGCCGAGGACCTCCGAGAGCGTCGGGTGGGCATGCGTCGCGCCGCCGATCTCCCAGGGCGCGGCCTCGAGCTCGAACGCAACCGACGCCTCGGCGATGAGGTCCGTGGCATGCGGCCCGATGATGTGGATCCCGAGCGTCTCGTCGGTCTCCTTGTTGGCGATGATCTTGGCAAAACCCTCGTATTCGCCACCGATGATCGCCTTCGCGATCGCCTGGAACGGCACCTTGCCGACCTTGATCGGCAGGCCGCGCTCCTCGCACTGCTGCTCGGTCAGCCCGATCGAGGCGATCTCCGGCCGGCAGTAGGTCGCGCGCGGCTGCTTCACGTAATCGACCTCGTGGACGTCCTTCTCGCCGGCGATGACATGCGCAGCCGCGATCCCCTCGTGGGCCGCGGTGTGGGCGAGCATCAGCCCACCGATGACATCCCCGATCGCGTAGACGTGCGGCTCCTTCGTCCGCATCCTGCCGTCGACCTTGATGAACCCGCGGTCGGTCTCGACCTTCGTCGACTCGAGCCCGATCTCCTCGACGTTCGGCGCCCGGCCGGCAGCCACGAGCATCAGCTCCGCGCGGAGCTCCTGAGGCTCCTTGTCCTCGGGCCCGACGATCAGGCAGACGCCGTTCTTGTCGGCGGTGACGGCGGCGGTGTCGAAGCGAGCCTTCGTCATGACGGTGATGCCGCGCCGGCTGAAGCTGCGCTCGAGCGCCTGGCTGACCTCGCGGTCCTCGAGCGGGACGATCGCCGGCAGGTATTCGAGGAGCGTGACCTTGACCCCGAGGTCGTGGTACATCGAGGCGAACTCGACACCAACGGCCCCAGCGCCGACGACGATGACGTCCTTCGGGAGGCGGTCGGCCTTGAGGACCTCATCCGACGTGACGATGTGCTCGCCATCGATCGTCAGGCCGGGCAGGCTCTTGACACGGGAGCCGGTGGCGATGATGACGTCGGTCGCCTGCAGGACCCGATCGCCGCCCTTGCCGGGGGTGCCGTCGTCACCGGCCTGGGCGACCCGGACCTTGTTCGGGCCCTCGAGGCGCCCTCGACCCTGGATCCAGGCCACCTTGTTCTTGTCGACGAGGGTCTTGAGACCGGTCCA
>DATHGS010000362.1:0-3012 GCA_035490155.1 Candidatus Methylomirabilota bacterium
GCGACAACGTCGAGATGAGCGTCGAGCTCATCACCCCGATCGCCCTCGAGGTCGGCCAGCGCTTCGCCATCCGCGAGGGTGGCCGGACCGTCGGCGCCGGCGCCATCGTCACGATCGTCGAGTAGGGATCAGACGATGGCACGAGTCGAAGCGCGTCCGACGATCCAGCTCGCCTGCACCGAATGCAAGGAGCGGACGTATACGACACGCAAGAACAAGAAGAACGATCCGAACAGGATCGAGCTGAGGAAGTATTGTCCTCGGGACCGCCGACACACACTTCACCGAGAGGCGAAGTAGCGAGACCGCAGGGGTGTAGCTCAATTGGCAGAGCACTGGTCTCCAAAACCAGCGGTTGTAGGTTCGAGTCCTATCGCCCCTGCCAACAGAATCCGTAGCGCGAGAGAAGAACGACGACGTGAGTCGAATTCGCCGCTTCATCGATGAAGCATGGTCCGAGCTGAAGAAGGTCTCATGGCCTACCCGCGAGCAGGTCCGTAATCTGACGGTCCTGGTCTTCGCCGTGAGCTTCTCCGTGGGCCTCTACATCACCGTCCTCGACGCTGTCTTTGCCCAGCTCGTCTCGCTGCTTGCCCAGAGCGCCGGATGATGATGGAAACCACGACGACCGAGACGCCCAAGGCACCGGACAAGCGCTGGTACGTCATCCATACGTACTCGGGCTACGAGAACAAGGTCAAGGCCAACCTCGAACACCGCATCGAGTCGATGGGCATGGAGGACAAGATCTTCCAGGTCCTCGTTCCGATGGAGGATGAGATCGAGATCCGCCAGGGCCAGCGCCACACCGTCCAGAAGAAGGTCTACCCGGGCTACGTCCTCGTCGAGATGATCCTCGATCCGGACAGCTGGTTCGTCGTCCGGAACACGCCGGGCGTGACGAGCTTCGTCGGTGGCGCGAACATCCCCGGCGTTCGGAGCGAGCCGATCCCGCTCGATGAGAACGAGGTCAAGCAGATCCTGCGGCACATGGGTGTGGAGACACCGAAGTTCCGCGTCGCCTTCACGAAGGGCCAGAGCGTCCGGGTCACCGATGGGCCGTTCGCCGAGTTCATCGGGACGGTCGACGAGGTCAACCCGGAGCGGAACAAGGTCAAGGTCCTCGTGAGCATCTTCGGCCGCGAGACGCCGGTCGAGCTCGACTTCCTCCAGGTCGAGAAGCTGTGAGCGCAATCCGAACGGCCTATGCCGGCCTTGTCGGCTCCGCGCGCTCGCTCACGCACGGAAGTGCGCTCGCGCTTGAAAACAAGCACGCGCTTCGCGCGCACGTGCTCGCCTCCGCCTTGGCCTGGACCGCTCGGCTTGGCGCTCACCGCGCTGACGCGCGCTAGAAAGGACTCATTGCCACCGTGGCCAAGAAGATCCGCATCGTCCTGACCCTCCAGCTGCCGGCCGGCAAGGCGACACCCGCCCCGCCCGTTGGTACGGCGCTGGGCCCGCATGGCATCAACATCGTCGAGTTCACCAAGTCGTACAACGAGAGGACGGCCGACAAGGCCGGCCAGGTGATCCCGGCCCAGATCACGATCTTCGAGGATCGCTCGTTCACATTCATCCTCAAGACGCCCCCTGCGGCCGACCTCCTGCGCAAGGCAGCCGGCATCGAGAAGGGCGCCTCTACGACGAAGCGCGAGACGGTCGGACGGGTCTCCAAGGACCAGATCCGCGAGATCGCGGCCATCAAGATGAGCGACCTCAACGCAAACGACGTCGAGGCCGCCGCCCGCCAGATCGAAGGCACGGCGCGGTCGATGGGGATCGACGTCATCGGCTGATCGCCGTCAACCGCCGGCACGAGCCGGCCGTATACCCCGCGTCAGAGGGGAGGTCGGAACAGCCGACCGACAGGAAAGGAATCGCAGACATGGCTCACGGCAAGAAATATCTCGAGGCGGCGAAGCTCGTCGACCACGACCGCGTGTACAGCCCGGACGAGGCCGCCGAGTTGGCCCGCCAGACGTCGTTGGTCGCGTTCGACGCGACGATCGAGGCACACCTTCGCCTCGGCGTGGATCCCCGCCACGCCGACCAAATGGTCCGCGGCACGGTCGTCCTGCCGCACGGCACGGGCAAGGTCGTCCGCGTCGTCGTCTTCGCCCAGGGCGAGAAGGCCCTGGAAGCCCTTCGGGCCGGCGCCGATGAGGTCGGTGCCGAGGACCTCGTCAAGAAGATCGAGGCGGGCTGGCTGGAATTCGATGTTGCCCTCGCCACTCCGGACTCCATGGGCCTTGTCGGCAGGCTCGGCAAGATCCTCGGCCGGCGCGGGCTCATGCCAAATCCGAAGGCAGGCACGATCACGTTCGACCTGGATCGGGCCGTTCGCGAGGTCAAGGGCGGCCGCGTTGAATTCAAGCTCGACAAGAGCGCGATCATCCACACGGCCTTCGGGCGGGCAAGCTTCGAGGCCGACGCGCTCGTCGCCAATCTCGCGGCGCTCGTCGACGCCGTCAACCGGGCCAAGCCGTCGGGCGCCAAGGGTCAGTACCTCAAGGGGCTGACGATCGCGTCGACGATGGGCCCGGGCATCCGGGTTGATCTGCCGGGGGTCCTCGCCGCGGCGGCAGCCGCCTGAAAACGGGCGGCCCCGGCCGCCTCACCATACGCGGCGGCGGCCGCGGCACCAACCGGTGCCCGACGCGTCGCCACAACTGAAGAAGACGGACCAAGCCGAAGACAGCCTGCGCCCCGACCGTCACGCTCCCTTGAGAGCGGCCACGGTCAGGGCTTGATCCTCCGGACCGGATCGATCGTCGAACCATCGGCGGTCGGGGACGACGGGGAGCTCGCCGAGGCAGGACCAGCGCGGACCACCTCCCGGTGGGCAGCGTTTCCTGCGTGTCAGGCCAGCCGAAGAGGCGCCGTCGCAGGGACGTCGAGGTCAGCGACCTCGAACCCACCGCCGCGCGCCGGCTGCGCGCCGAACAATGGAGGTATCGCATGCCAACAGAGGCCAAGCGCGAGACCGTCGCCGAGCTGCGAGAGGCTCTCGCC
>DATHGS010000363.1:0-2618 GCA_035490155.1 Candidatus Methylomirabilota bacterium
CCTGCCCCGGCTTGAGCTTCGTCGCGTCGCGGGTGATGACGCGATCGACCAGGCGAAGGGCGTCGGGGCCGCCGATCGTGTACTTGAAGAGAGGGCTGACGTCGATTAGTGCCGCCGCCTCCCGAATCGCGTTGTACTCGATGTCGTGGGCATCGGCGTAGACCGACGAGGCGAAGTAACCGCTCCACTCTCGCCACTGCTGCTTGCGATTGAGCGGTGCCGTGGCTGGGTGAAACGCGGTTCCGACGCTCACAGGCTCGGGGTCTTCGCCGCGGCGGGGAGGGCCTCGGCCACCGTCCGGCCGCAGCGAAGGATCGCCTCGACGGATACGTCGGCGTCGGCGTCGGTCGTGCTCCAGTTCGAGACCGAGATCCGCATCGCCGCGATGCCGTGCCAGGTCGTCCCGCCGAGCCAGCACGTTCCGTCGGCCTGGACGGCGGCGATAACCGCCCTCGTGAAGGCATCGGCGTCGCCGCCGTCCGGCGGATCGAATCGGACGAGGACCTGGTTGAGGACGACGTCGTTGAGGATGGTCACGCCGGGTGCGACGCGGAGCTTGTCGGCCATTCG
This sequence comes from Candidatus Methylomirabilota bacterium, assembly GCA_035490155.1. GTDB lineage: Bacteria > Chloroflexota > Limnocylindria > Limnocylindrales > CSP1-4 > CF-46. Next base: position 571 of record DATHGS010000363.1, read on the forward strand.
CCGGGCGATCCGGCAGCAGCGATCGATCATCTCGGCCAGCCCGGCCCGGCCGAGCGATCGGAGGGCGGCGTAGATCGCAAACCCGCGCGCTCGTCGCGACGATTCGGGGACCCAGTTGTAGCTGTCCCGCTCGCCGCCCGCGGTCTCGACGTAGTACGCCGCCCCGAGCGTCATCGCGGCATGGTGAGCCGCGACGTCACGGACGATGACGATACCCGAGTCATACGGGACGTTGAGCCACTTGTGGGCGTCGGTGGTCCAGGAGTCCGCCCCACTAAGACCGGTGACGCGGTCGCTCAATCCCGGAACGGCGGCCGCCCACAGGCCGAACGCGCCGTCGACGTGCAGCCACGCGTTGGGTCGCTCCCGCACCGCGGCGACGATCTCTGGCAGGGGATCGAATGCGCCGGTGTTCACGTTGCCGGCCTGGGCGCAGACGATCGTCGGTCCGTCGATGCGGGCTAGCGTCTCCCGCAACGCGTCCGGGCGCATCCGGCCCTGCCCGTCGGCAGCGACCCGATGGACGCGCCCGCGGCCGAGACTGAGCATCTGAAGCGACACGAAGATCGTGACGTGGGCCTCCTCGCCGACGACCACGGCGATGGGCGGCGCACCGAAGAGCCCATCCTCCTCGACGTTCCAGCCGACACGCTCCAGGACGGCGTGGCGGGCAGCGGCGATTGCCGTGAAATTCGCCATCGTCGCCCCGGTCACGAAGCCGACGCTCGAGCCCTCGGGCAGCCCGAAAAGGTCGATCAGCCAGCGCGCGGCGACCTCCTCGACGACCGCGGCCGCCGGCGAAAGGGCGTAGAGCCCCGCGTTCTGGTCCCAGGCGCTCGCCAGCCAGTCGGCCGCGAGAGCGGCGGGCACTCCGCCGCCGACGACGAACCCGAAATAGCGCGGCCCCGCCGACCCGACGAGGCCCGGCTCGACATCCGTCGTCAGCGCCTCGACGACCCGTTGCGGATCCTCGCCTCGGTTCGGTAGTGGTCCGCCGAGCGCCTCCCGAAGCGCGGCCAGGTCGACGGGCTGCCAGACCGGGCGGTCCGGCAGGCGGCCCAGGAAGTCTGTCGCCAGCTCGGCTGTCCGCCGAAGGAGATCGCCGCGATCGGTCATCGTGTCTCGCTCACCGGCAGACTATAAGGGCCGTCGCGGGACCTGGGACGACGCGGAACGCTCCGTGCGAAACGGGAGAGCTTGCCCTCCAGGCCCTCGGCTACCCTGTGGCTGGAATCGGTGCAGGTTGGATGGAGGGCCCGTGGGTCAGCGCTACGACGCGGTCATCATCGGTGGCGGCCACAACGGCCTGATCAGCGCCGCCTACCTGGCTCGCGCCGGGATGAAGGCCCTGGTCCTCGAGAAGCGCCACGTCCTGGGCGGCGCAGCGGTGACCGAGGAGCTCTACCCGGGCTTTCGCTTCAGCGTCTTCTCGTACGTCGTCTCGCTGCTCCGCCCGGAGATCATTCGCGAGCTCCAGCTGCCCCGCCACGGCCTCGACATCCTGCCGCTCGACGGGACGTTCACGCCGCTTCGACCCGGTGACGGCCCGGCCGCCGGCGGCGGCGATTACCTGTGGCGCGTCAACGACCACGGCCGAACGATTCGCGAGTTGCGCCGCTGGTCGAAGACCGACGCCGAGGCATACGAGGAATACGGCCAGCTCATGGTCGATATGGCCCGCTTCATCAAGCCGATCCTGGCGATCACCCCACCGGACCTGACCTCGCTCGATCCGCGGCCGCTCGTGCCCCTGGCCGGGCTGGCCCGCGCGTTCCAGCAGCTGCCGGAACGGCAGCAGGCGGTCTTCATTCAGCTGATGACGATGAGCGCCGCCGACTTCCTCGACCAGTGGTTCGAGACGGATCCGCTCAAGGCAACGATGGCCGCGTCGGGGATCATCGGGACGTACCAGGGCGTCCGCTCGCCGGGCACGGCCTACGTCCTGCTCCATCACTACATGGGCGAGATCGACGGGGCGTTTCGTTCCTGGGGCCTGGCGCGTGGCGGCACCGGCGCCATATCCAACGCAATCGCGGGCGCGGCGCGCG
>DATHGS010000364.1:0-2486 GCA_035490155.1 Candidatus Methylomirabilota bacterium
CGATGAGGCCCGCGAACGCGATGAGCAGCCAGACGGCATACGCCTGGCCCGACTGCGACCGGCCCGCAGCGCGGTCATCGTGGGCTATGGTCGCCGTTCCGGAGTTCGCTCTGATTGTGCTCATGCACCTGCCCGCCTTCCTACAGGGTCGGCCCGGCCGACTCGCCGGCGCTCGCTCGTGGCTGCCGTCTCGCGCTGGGTCGAGCCTCGCGAGGCCGCGACACGTTGAGGATTCGGCTCATGACCGGGAAACGCCGTCCCCGGCTCCGCCCCGATCAGGAGGTCGCGCTCGATCTGGAGCCGGATGCGATAGAGGATGTCCCACTCGTCGGTCGGGACGGCCAGGTCGAGCAGCGTCGCATCGATCGCCTTCAACTCGGCCGGCAAGCTGACTCCCGATGTGGCGCCCGTTGCGGATGCCGCTCCGGATGCCGCGCCAGCCGCGTCGTCGGGCCTGGCAAGCTTCGCGAGTCGGTCCTCGACCTCCTGCGCCTCCTTGCTGGTGGTCATGTGGCCGGACGCGGTTGCGAGCCGGCTGACGATCGCTGCGCGCGCTCGGGTGCGGTCGTGCGACGTGCCCGAGATGGCGATGTCCGAGGGGTACACCCCGACATTGAGGTTCTCGCTCGTCAGGGTGATCAACCGATCGGGTCGGAGCTTGCGGACACTGCTCCCGGAGACACGGGTCAGGATCCGAGCCGGCAGGGTGAGAACCCATGGCGCGTCCGCCGCGGTCATCGCGAGGTCGGCGCTGTCGAGGGCCTTCTTGACGTCGGTGACCAGCTGGTCGTAGCCGCCTGAATTGACGACGATCGCGACGTGGACGTCCGACCAGCCGTGTCGCCGGCTCCGAATCTTCCTGGCGATACCCACGCCTGCGAGAAAGATCAGCAGGCCGCTGATCACCGGAGCGAGGAGGTAGCCGCGGAGGACCTCGCGCAGGACGATGACCCCGCCGGGGCGGTCACCCTCCGCCGGCACGAGGTAGCCAGCTGCGCCCACGCAGAGGGGCAGGAGGATCACCGCCAGGAGCACCGCGAACCCGAACCACTGGTTGTCGACGAAGGGCGGATGCGGCGTCGTCGCGAGCAGGGTGGAGGCGACCGTCGGGACCAGGAGGGCCACGACCGCCACGATCCACAGGAACGACAACGCCATCATCAGGACGAGGAAGACTTGATGGCTCCGCGGCACCCGGCCGAACAGCAGGCTGCTGGCCCATCCCAGCGCAGTCATCAGCAGATCGCCGGCGAATCGCCCGGCGAAACCGAACGCGGAAATGAGGATCGTCATGGCACGGATGCCGTCGCCTGGTTTCTCATATGGGTCCGGTCGCATGTTCGGCACTCGGCGTTGCAGTGACGGCGCCTGAATCGAGATCGCGCTACAAAGCCGCCACAAAGGCGCGGCCCGGTCACTCGCCGGCGCTAGGGCGACCGGGTTCGCCGCGCTGATCCTCTTCGCCCGACGACGTCGACGAGCTCAGTAACCTGCGGTCAGGCCGAAGTCGATCGAGATCGCCGCGCCCGTGATCGGCGTCGCGCGGTCGGAAGTGAGGAAAGCAATCAGTTCCGCGACCTCGTCAGGCCGGATGAACCGCGGCGGCTTCTGCGGGTAGGCGCTGAGGAGCCCGCGAAGGTAGCCGTCGGGATCGCCGCCGCCGAAGGTCGCGGCCTGGTAGGCGATCATCGGCGAGTCGACGTCACCCGGGCAGACGGCGTTGACGCGGATGCCGCGCTCTGCCAGCTCGACGGCCAAGGACTTCGAGAGGATCGTCACGCCGCCCTTGCTCGCGCAATAGATCGCGGCGCCCTTGCCGCCCCACAGCCCGGCATCCGACGAGACGTTGACGATGCAGCCGCCCGTCGCCTCCAGCGCCGGGATCGCGAAGCGGCACATCGCGAAGGTGCCCTTCAGGTTGACGTCGATCACCCGGTTCCAGTCGGTCTCGGTCATCGTGTCCGTCGGGCCCTCGACCCAGATCCCGGCGCAGTTCACCAGGATGTCGAGTCGACCAAACCGATCGACGGCCGCCGCGACGGCCCGCTCGCAATCGGCGAATGAGCTCACGTCGGTGGCGACGCCCAGCGCCTGATCCGGCCCGCCCAGACGAGCGATCATCCGATCGAGACCGGTCGCGTCGATGTCGGCGAGGACAAGCCGGACCCCGTCGCGGCCGAGCCGCTCAGCCGTTGCCGCGCCGATCCCGCTGGCGCCGCCGGTGACGAGGGCGACGCGTTCCGGCTGGGCGACGCCCTCGACGCCACCATCGACCATCAGTACCACGCCTCCGCGGGGCCCTTGTACTCCTGGATCGTGTTGCCGCCGTCGACGACGATCCCCTGGCCGGTCACGTAGCTCGCCCCGTCCGAGGCAAGGAAGGCGATCACCTCGGCGACCTCGGCCGGCGTGCCGGAGCGGCCCGCCGGGGTGTTCTCGCCCCCGATGACCTCCTCCTGGAGCTGCGAGCCCGTCGCGATCCAGCC
>DATHGS010000365.1:0-3045 GCA_035490155.1 Candidatus Methylomirabilota bacterium
TCGCGCTAAGCCCGTCCTGATTGAGGATTGGCCTGTTGCCCGTCGGCACTCTGGGCGTCGGGCTAGGCTTGGGCGAGCTCCCGGTCGATCGCCCGAAGGATGAACCGGGCCGCCTCGGCACTCTTGCCGCCGAGCTTCTGGCCCTCGTCCTGCTCGAGCGCCACCATCAGGTCGCCCAGCATCCGGTCGATCGCCGGCGTCCGGACCAGATCGCCGGCGGCAAATGCCCTCTCGAGGCGGGCGACGGCGTCCCGGGCGTTCATCACGGCGTGGCCCTTCGCGGTCATGAGTTCGCGAAAATCCGCACGCGCCGCATCTGCCGCGGGCCCCGTGGAGCTCATCCCCGTCGCCCGAAGATCTCCGCCGCGCGTGTCGCGCTGTCCTTCGAGGCTGCCGCGACTTCCCGCCGCTCATCCCGGCCTTCGCCATCGGTCCCGTCGCGGAGGGCCTCCCAGTCGGACTTGAGCACGCTCATCGAGACCTCGTCCCACCAGCTGCCCTCCCGCCAGATCGCCTCGCGGGCGCGGCCTTCGACGACGAATCCGCAGCTCAGGTACGACCGAATGGCTCGCTCATTGAACGAGAAGACCGACAGGGCGATCCGGTGGAGGTTGAGCGTCCCGAAGGCGTGGTCGAGCATTAACCGCGTCGCCTCGGTCCCGTGGCCGTGACCCCATGCATCCTTCTCGCCGATCGTGATGTGGTAGAGAGCCGAGCCGTTGTCGCTGTCGAGCTGTGACAACGCGCACGTCCCGATGAGCCGATCCGTCTCCCGGACGTGGACCGCCAGCGAGAGCGACTCGGGTCCGAGGGCGCGGGCGGTGAAGAATCGCTCGATTTCCTCCGGTCGCATCGGGCCGTCCTGGTAGCGGGTCAGACGGGCGACCTCGGCGTCGGAATACCAGCGCAGGAACGCGCTGAGATTCGCCTGGGTGTGACGTCGAAGGACGACGTGCAACCCGGTCAGCGACTCCGGAAACCAGCTGCGGTGGGCCATCGGCGGTGACGGTATACCATCGCGGCCATGCGTCGCTGGAGCGAGCTGGCCGAGCGCGTCGCCGCCACCACGCGGACGTCCGAAAAGACGGCCCTTCTCGCCGATTACCTGGCCGGACTGACGCCCGACGAGCTGCCGATTGCCGCCGTCTTCCTCACCGGTCGCCCATTCGCCGAGGCCGACCAGCGAGCCGCGGGTCTCGGCTGGTCCGCGATCGCCACCACCGTTTCGGAGCTCGTCGGCGTCCCGCGGACGGCCCTCGGCGAGGCCTACGACCGGTCGTCGGACCTCGGCATGGCGGTCGCCGACGTCCTGTCGGCGGCCGATCACGCCCCGGACCCCGCGACGTCCCCGACGCTGCCCGAGGTCGCCGCGGCATACGGTGCGATCGAGGCCGCCTCCGGTCCCGCGGCAAAGGGTGCGATCCTGCGCGATCTCTTCAGTCGATCTGATCCGCTCACCGCGAAGTACATCGTCAAGGTTCTGACCGGGGAGCTCCGGATCGGGCTCCGGGAGGGACTCGTGGAGGCGGCCATTGCCCGGGCCTATGATCGGCCGCTCGACGCGGTCAAGTGGGCGGGCATGCTGACCGGCGACATCGGGCGGCTGGCGACCCTCGCCTCGGAGGATCGGCTCGGCGAGGCCAGCCTGGCGATGTTCCATCCGATCAAGTTCATGCTTGCGTCGCCGGCCGAGGATGCGACGGAGATCCTCACGCGCCTGGGGCCCGAGGTCTGGGTCGAGGACAAGTACGACGGGATCCGGGCGCAGCTCCACAAGCAGGGGCGCGACGTCCGGCTCTTCAGCCGCGACCTCCACGACATCAGCGGGCAGTTTCCGGAGGTCGTCGAGGGGGCGGTTGGTCTCCGCTGGGACGGCATCCTCGACGGCGAGCTGCTGGCCTACCGAGATGGCACCGTGCTGCCGTTCCAGTCACTGCAGGCGCGGCTCGGGCGCAAGGCGCCGTCGGAGGCGATCCGGACCGAGATCCCGGTCATCTTCGTTGCCTTCGACGTGCTCGGCCTCGGTTCGCCGGACGAAGGTCGAATCGACGCCCTCCTGCGCGAGCCCCTCGACGATCGCCGGCGGCGCCTCGACGAGCTCGACCTGCCGTCGGCCGACGAGGGCGGTCGGTTCGCCCGGTCGCACCTGATTCGGGTCGACTCGGTGGATGGCCTCGAGACGGCCTTCACCGCCGCCCGCCTCCGCCGCAACGAGGGCCTGATGGTCAAGGATCCGCTGAGCGGCTACTCACCCGGGCGCCGCGGCCTCGGCTGGCTGAAGATGAAGAAGGCCCTCGCGACGATCGATTGCGTGGTCGTCGGTGTCGAGGTCGGTCACGGCAAGCGCCATGGCGTCCTGAGCGACTACACCTTCGCCGTTCGCGACACGGAGGGCGACCGGCTCGTGACGATCGGCAAGGCCTACAGCGGGCTGACCGACGCGGAGATCGCCGAGATGACGGCCTGGTTCGAGGCCCACACGATCGCCCGCTTCGGCCGCTATCGCCAGGTCGAACCGACGGTGGTCGTCGAAGTCGCGTTCGACGTGATCGTCAAATCGAACCGCCACCAGTCGGGCTTCTCGCTCCGCTTCCCGAGGATCGCCGACCTCCGCCGCGACAAGCCGGCCGACGAGATCGACACCCTGGAAACGGTCCGGGCGCTATACGAGGACCTCCAGCACGGCGCCGAGCACTTGGTGACGGCCGGCGCCAGGAAATAGTCCCGAGGCCTCGGGGCCCCATCACGAGCGGGTATTCTTCGGCGATGTACGACTCTTCGGCGACTTACGACCCGATGATGATTGGCGGCGAGGCGCTCCACATCAACCTCGTCCTGTACACGGACGCGTTCGTCATCCGTGGCACCATCCGGACTCGCCAGCAACGGATCACCGACATCCTCAACGGGGCGGACGAGCCCTTCATCGTCATCACCGATGCGACCACCGACGAGTACGGTTCGAAAGGCGTCGTCAGTCGAACGGAGTACGCCCAGGTCAATCTCGGGACCGTCCTGTTCGCGGTCGCCGACACGGTCACCGAG
>DATHGS010000366.1:0-3932 GCA_035490155.1 Candidatus Methylomirabilota bacterium
CGATCACCGTCAGCTGACGGGCTTCGCATCGGACGGGCATCCGACGAACGCTATCCCGGTGTGGCGAATGCCGGTGACAGGCCCGGCAATCTGCCTCGTCCATACTTCGCGGGTGAACTTCTTCGACATCGTCATCGTCGCTCTCGTGGCGATCGCGACGATCTTCGGCTTCCGATCGGGGGCCCTGCCCCAGCTCACCGGGCTCATCGGAGCGGTGGGCGGCGGTGTCCTCGCGATCCTGGCGCTGCCGCACCTCGAGACACCGCTGAACGCGATCGAACCATCGCTCCGCGCCTTTGTGGTGCTCGCCGGCATCCTGTTCAGCGTCGGGCTCGGCGAGGCGATCGGGTCGGCCATCGGCCGGAGCGCCGCGGCGATGCTCGGCCATGGGGTCTTCGGGGCGATCGATCGGCTGCTCGGTGCAGGCGTCGGAGCCGCCCAGGCACTGCTCGTCGTGTGGCTGACCGGTGGCCTCCTTGCAGCCGGCCCCAGCCCCGGCCTCGCCAGTCAGGCCCAGACGTCGGTCGTCGTTCGCGGGCTGAATCAGGTCTTGCCCGCACCCACCGAGCTCGCCGGGGAGCTGGCCCGGCTCCTTGACGACAGTGGCCTCCCGAACCTCTTCGTCGGGCTGGAACCGCTGCCGGCGCCGCCGGTCGACCTGCCGGGCGATCCGCTCGTCCGAGCGTTGGCCGCGAGGGCTCAGCCGAGCACCGTCAAGGTGACCGCGGCGACGTGCCTGTCGCTGTCGTCCGGGACAGGCTTCGTCGTCGATCGCGGCTACGTCGTGACGAACGCTCACGTCGTCGCGGGCGCGAGCACGATCCGGGTGACTCTCGGGAATGACGCCTTCGACGCGACTGCGGTGCTGTTCGACCCGGAGCTCGACGTCGCCCTGCTGTGGGTTCCGCGACTGACCGCGCCGGCGCTGAGATTGGCGACGAGCGATCCTGTCCGGGGCGCCGATGGCGCGACGCTCGGCTTCCCGGGCGGCGGCCCCCTCGTCGTCCAGCCGGCAGCCGTCGCCGGCAGCTATGCGGCCCAGGGTCGCGACATCTACGGTGAGGACAGGGTGACCCGCAAGATCCTCGAGCTCCGGGCAAAGGTCGACCGAGGCGACAGCGGCGGGCCATTGATGCTTGCCGATGGAACGGTCGGCGGGATCGTCTTCGCCGAGGCCCGCACCGACGTCGATGTCGGCTACGCGCTGACCCCGACTTCCGTCCGGATCGCCATCGGACCGGCTCTCGGCCGCACTGGTGCGGTGGCCATGGGCGCCTGCATCCACTGACGGACCGCGTCGTGGGACACGATCGCGCCTCGCGCGGGCATCGCCGCCTACACTTGACCACGCTTCCTGATTCGCCTCGAGGACGTCGCCCGATGCCCGACCCAGCCGCCTCCAGCCATACCTACGACGGCCCATCCGATCCGGCCAAGCGCCACTCTGCCGCCCTGACAGACGGACCGGATCGAGCGGGAGCCCGGGCGATGCTCAAGGCGATTGGCTTCACCGACGAGGATCTCGCCAAGCCACTCGTCGGCGTCGCCACGACGTGGATCGAGACGATGCCCTGCAACTACAACCAGCGGCGGCTCGCCGAGCACGTCAAGGAGGGGATACGCGCGGCCGGCGGCACGCCGATGGAGTTCAACACGATCTCGGTCAGCGACGGCGTGACGATGGGCACCGAGGGGATGAAGGCATCGCTCGTCAGCCGCGAGGTCGTGGCGGACTCGATCGAGCTGGTCGTCCGCGGTCATCTCCTCGACGGCCTCGTCTGCCTTGTCGGCTGCGACAAGACGATGCCGGGGGCCGCGATGGCGCTTGCCCGCCTCGACGTCCCGGGACTCGCCCTCTACAACGGGACGATCTATCCGGGTGTCTACAAGGGCCGGAACGTCGACATCGTCAGCGTCTACGAGGCAATCGGGGCGTACCGGGCAGGAAAGATCAGCCTCGATGAGCTGCACGGGATCGAGAACGCGGCGTGTCCCGGAGCCGGCGCCTGCGGCGGCCAGTACACGGCCAACACGATGAGCACGGTCCTCGAGTTCATCGGCCTGTCGCCGGCGGGCCTCAACGGCATCCCGGCCGAGGACCCGAAGAAGGACGAGGCGGCGCGACGAACCGGCGAGCTCGTGATGGACCTTGTCCGGGCCGACACCCGGCCCTCATCGATCGTGACCCGGGCGGCCATCGACAACGGAATCGCGTCGGTTGCCGCCACGGGAGGCTCGACGAACGGCGTCCTCCACCTTCTCGCCATGGCCCACGAGTTCGGCATCCCGCTCGACATCGACGATTTCGGCACGATTGCCGATCGCACGCCGATCGTCGCCGACATGCGACCCGGCGGTCGCTTCTCCGCGTCGGAGATGTACGACGCCGGTGGCGTCGGGCTCGTCATGCGCGAGCTGCTGAAGCGCGACCTCCTCCACGGCGACGCGCCGACGGTCACCGGCGAGACGATCGCCCAGATCGCGGCGGCTGTGGTCGAGACGCCCGGCCAGGAAGTTGTCGTCCCGATCGAGCGTCCGATCAAGCCGATCGGTGGGTTGACGATCCTGCGGGGCTCACTCGCTCCCGACGGCTGCGTCGTCAAGCTGGCCGGTCACGAACGCCGCCTCCACCGGGGCCCGGCCCGCGTCTTCGATTCGGAGACGGCCTGTTACGACGCCGTCAGGGCGCAGCTGATCAAGCCCGGCGACGTGGTCGTCATCCGCTACGAGGGGCCGGTCGGGGGTCCGGGGATGCAGGAGATGCTGCAGGTGACCGGCGCGCTCGTCGGCGAGGGGCTCGGCGATTCGGTCGCATTGATCACGGACGGCCGGTTCTCAGGCGGGACGCATGGCTTGATGATCGGGCACATCGCGCCCGAAGCGGCTCTCGGCGGCCCGATCGGGCTGGTCGAGGAGGGCGACGAGATCGTCATCGATGTGGACCGCAAGGCCGTCGACATGTCGGTCTCGCCCGATGTGCTCGCTGAGCGGCGGTCCCGCTGGTCTGCCCCGAAACCGCGCTATGCGGGTGGCGTGATGGCAAAGTACGCGGCCCTCGTCAGCACGGCATCGGAGGGGGCGGTGACGACCGGGCGGCGGATGACATCTGCGCTCGAGCGCCGATGAAGGCCATGCGTCCGGACGGGCGCCGATGACTGCGGCGCGTCGTATCGCGATCGGGATCAAGACGTCGCCCCAGGGTGTCGACTGGCCGACGCTGGATGCCGCCTGGGCCCGGATCGGCGAGCACGCCGTGTTCGACTCGGCCTGGATGAACGATCACCTGACCGACGTCTCCCGGGAGCGCAACGGTCCCAGCTTCGAGGCGCTGACGGCCATGGCGTCACTCGTCCACCGGGTGCCCGGCAAGTGGTTCGGGCACGCGATGCTGTCCAACACCTTTCGCCACCCGGCCGTCCTGGCCAAGGCGGCAACCGTCCTTGACCATGCGACGGGCGGGCGCTTCATCCTCGGGCTCGGCGCTGGCTGGCACGAGGGCGAGCACCTTCCGTTCGGGATCCCGCTGCCGCCGATGCCGGAGCGCTTCGACCGCTTCGAATCCGCGGTGCACGTCCTGCGGGCGCTCTGGTCCGACGCCGCGTCCACGCCGCCCGGGGTCACGCGGCCGGACCCGTTCTATCCGCTCGCCGAGGCGACCAACGAGCCGCCGCCACTGACACGGGGCGGGCCTCCGCTCTGGCTCGGCGGCCAGAAGCGGCGCGGCATCGCCCTGGCGGCTGCGGTCGCCGACGGCTGGGCTGCCCCGACCGTGACCGCACCCGGCATCCCGTCGGATCTCGGCTATTTCAGCGAGAAGCGCGACGCGATCCTGGCCGCCCTCGCGGCGATCGGCCGCGATCCGGCGAGCTTTGAATTCAGCGCCCAGGTCCCGACGGGCACGACATCCCACGACCGCCGCTGGGCTCTCGGCC
>DATHGS010000367.1:0-4474 GCA_035490155.1 Candidatus Methylomirabilota bacterium
CTCGGTGGCGTCCAGGTGTCCGACCGGGTGTTGATGGTTCGGCTCGCTCCACCCGCTCAGGTCGGGGAGTTCTTCGGCCTCTACGGGCTCGTCGGCAAGGGCTCGCAGGTCATCGGCCAGTTGCTCTACGGCCTGATCATCGGCCTGTTCCTGGTCGAGGGCCAGAACGGTGCCTACCAGCTGGCCGTGCTCAGCCTCCTTGGCACGATGCTCGTCGGGCTCTGGCTGCTGCGGGGCGTCAGCGATCGGTGGGAGGGTTCCGGGGAGCTCGCGGCCGGTGAGATCGTCGCGCCGCCTGAGCGGCTGGCACCCGCGGTCGCCCCGCTGGAACCGCGCTGAGAAATGCCGCCCGCCACAAGACCCCGTCCGCCAACGTAGGCCGATTTCGAACGGCTGGCGAATTCAGTTCCATCCGACACGATGCTCCGAAATCGGTTTCCGATTTCGGATGACCGACGTCGAAGGGAAGCGATGTTCCGTGGCGTTCGATATCGGATGAATTCCAGCGCGGTCCACGCGGAAGCGAGGGCGATTCAGGCGGAATAGCCGGCTGGGTGACGCTGTCGCCACTCCCAGGCCGACCCGATCATCTGCTCGAGCGACGAGCGCTGCGGACGCCAGCCCAGCACGGATTCCGCCCGCGCCACCGAGGCGACGAGGATCGGCGGGTCGCCGGCCCGACGCGGGCCCATCGTGTGCGGGATCGGCCGGCCGACGACCGACTCTGCCGCAGCGACGACCTCGCGGACGCTGAAACCGCCGCCGCTGCCGAGGTTGCAGACGAGCGCCCCGGCCGTGCGACGGTCGTCCGGCGCCGTCGCCTCCAGTGCCCGGAGATGCGCGTCGGCGAGATCGGCGACGTGGATGTAGTCGCGGACGCATGTCCCGTCGGGCGTGGGGTAGTCGCTGCCGAACAACGTCAGTGACTCGCCGCTGCCCTCGGCCACGCGAAGCAGATTCGGGATCAGGTGGGTCTCCGGGTCATGGACCTCGCCCACGCGCTCGGTCGCTCCGGCGACGTTGAAGTAGCGCAGCGACACGGACCGAAGGCCATACGCGGATCCGTACGCGGCCATTGCCGCCTCGAATGTTCGTTTCGTCTCACCGTAGGTGTTGATCGGGCGAAGCGGGGCGTCCTCGTCGATCGGCGTTGCGTCGGGAACGCCGTAGACCGCCGCCGTGGAGCTGAAGACGATGCGACCGACACCGGCCCGGCGGGCGGCTTCGAGAAGGGCAATCCCACCGGCGACGTTCGATCGGTAGTAGAGCGACGGCTCGCGGATGGATTCGCCGACGAGGGAGCGAGCGGCGCAGTGGAGGATGGCGTCGATCCGGGCCGAGGACAGCAACTCGCCGACGAACGCCTCGTCGCCGAAGCTCGCCGTCTCGAGACGAACCCCGTCCGGAACGGCCGCCCGATGGCCGGTTGATAGGTCGTCGAGGACGACGACATCGTGGCCGGCCGCGCGGAGAGCGTCGACCGAGACAGCCCCGACGTAGCCCGCTCCACCGGTCACGAGAACGCGCATCGAGGCCTCCAGGGGTTTGGCCGCGGCTGGACGGCCGGGCCTGGATCTTCGCTCACCCGGGCCGTCTCCGGTCGAACAACCGCCCGAGAAGCCCGGGGCGACGAGCCGGCGCGCCCGCCCGCCTCGCTCGTGGCGGTGGGCCGTCACTCTGAGGATCCGCATTGTCTACCGAGTCGACCGGCGCGGGCGGCGGCGGTGGAGATGCAGGCGGCGGCGGTGGGGATGCCGGCGGCAGGCTACTAGCCAACGGTCGCGCGGCAGTCGCCGCCTCGCTCCGCCGGGTGATCCTCGTGATCTCTTCGTCCGTCGGGAGCGACTCCCCGCGACCTCGAACGACCTCCTCGAGGCGCAGGACCAGGTGGTGAGCCGCGGGATTCTCCGGGTCGATTGCCCGCCCACGACGGGCGAAGGCATAGGCCCTCGCCTCGTCGCCGCGCTCGAGCGCGACCCTGGCCAGCCCGACTGCCGCTATCGAGCTCCTGGGGTCGGCGTCGGCGACCTGTCGAAACAACCGCTCGGCGTGGTCGAGGAGCCCGTGGCTCAGGTAGCGCTCCGCCTCGACGAGCATCTCCATCATCGGTCGTCGGCCACGAGCTGGCGAGCCAGAAGGAGAAGCGTCGGCGCCGTGTTGAGGCTCTTGTCCTCGATGACCCGCTGGAGCAGCGCCTCGAGGACCCGCCCGAGACCGGGCCCCGGCTCCAGCCCCAGCTCGGCCATCAGGTCGTCGCCGTCGATCGCCAGGGCGGACCGGTCGAGGACCGGCCCTTCGGCCAGCTCCGCGGCAACCCGAGCCTTGAGCTCCGACAGGCCGCCGGCCGACCTCGGCAACCCGCTCCCGACGTTGTCGGCCTCGCGGAGGGCGAACAGCTCGTCGATCGCATCGGGCCCGACCTTGCCGATGAACCGCCGGACTGCCGTGTCGCTCCAGCTCGACTCGTAGCCGAACATGTGATTTCGGACGAGGTGGGTCACCCGCTCCGTCACTGCCCGCGGCTCGTGGAGCCTGTCGAGGAAGGCTCGCGCCAGCTCGGCCCCGACCGCCTCGTGGCCGTAGAAATGGCCGTCCGCGGCGGTCGCCGGCTTGCCGACGTCATGGACGAGGGCCGCCAGCCGCACGACAGGATGGAGGATCGCCGCATCGACGGTCCCCAGCGTGTGGTCCCAGAGATCCTCGCCTTCGACCTTGTTCTGGGCGATGCCGGTCTGAGCTGCAAGCTCTGGAGAGATCGGCCCGAGGAGCCCGGTGTCGGCCAGGAGTCGCAGCCCGACCGACGGCCGCGGGGCTGCGAGGAGACGACCGAGCTCGGCCGCGATTCGTTCGCCCGAGAGGTGAGCGACGAGCGGCGCGCGCGCCTTGATCCCGTCCAGAGTCGCTGGCTCGATCTCGAAGTCGAGGGTCGCCGCGAGACGGACGGCCCGAACCATCCGGAGGGCATCCTCCTCGAAGCGGCGCAGCGGCTCGCCGACCGCCCGCAGGGTCCGCCCCGCGACGTCGGCGCGGCCGCCGAACGGGTCGACGAGGCTTGGCTCAGGGGTTCCGCCCGCGGACCCCCGCGCGGCTTTTGATCCGGGCGCCCCCCAGGCCATCGCGTTGACGGTGAAGTCCCGACGGGCGAGGTCGGCCTCGAGCGAGGTTCCGAACTCGACCCTGTGTGGCCGCCGGAAGTCGGCGTAGTCGTGGTCGCTCCGAAAGGTCGTGATCTCGTAGGTCTCGCCGTCGCGTCGAACCGCAACGGTCCCGAACCGATTCTCGTAGACCGCGCCCGAAAGGAGCTCGACCGTTCGCTCCGGCAGAGCGTCGCTGGCCAGGTCCCAATCCTCGGCAACGCGTCCAAGCAGCGCGTCCCGCAGCGAGCCGCCGACGACATAGGCCGAGTGCCCGGCGGACCACAGGGTTCGGAGGAGGTCCAGGACCCCCTCCGGCACGAGCCGCCCGATCGCCTCCGGATCGACCGGCTCGCCCGCCGTGTCGGCGGCGGTCAGTTCCGGCCCAGGAACAGGTAGTTCCGCCATGCCTCATTGCGCTCGTCCGCGAGGTACGGCGTGAACAGCGAGTAGATGTCGCTGCGCGGCTCGAACGGAGGGCGGTGAAGTCGGAGGCGGACCTCCTCGAGCAGGTGGCCGCCCTTGCGATGGTTGCACGCCTTGCAGGCGGTCACGAGGTTCTCCCAAGTGTGGCCGCCGCCGCGGTGGCGCGGAACGATGTGATCCAGCGTCAGGTCGTGGGTCTGTCGACCGCAGTACTGGCAGGTGTGGCGATCGCGGGCGAAGATCTCGCGGCGGGAGAGCTTGACCCGCGGCCGGGGCCGGCGAATCTGGTACTGGAGTCGGATCACCGACGGGGCGCGGAATTCCGTCCGCGGCGTCCGGATCACCTGGTGGTCGAACTCGATCACTTCGGCTTTCTCGCCGAACACGAGCCGAAAGGCCCGTGGCAGGTTGCAGACGTTGAGCGGCTCGTAATTCTGGTTCAGTACGAGCACCACGCCGTCCATCGGCCGCGATGGTAGCAGGACGGCCCGATCGTGCTCAGGCGTGCGCGCGAGACCGTGGTTTCGGGGTCGCGCGCGACCAACGTCGATCAGTCGCGACCGACCGCGATCAGGCCCGACCGACGGCGATCAGGCGCGACCGACCCCCGCGCCCGTTAACGGATCCCAGCCCCCGGCCTGGCCGACCTTCGAGGCCAGGGGCTTTCCAAGGGCTTCGGCGATGAACCGGGCGGCCTTGAGAACGCCTTCGAGATCGACGCCATGCTCGAAGCCGCTTGCATCGAGGAGATAGACGAGGTCTTCGGTCGCGAGATTTCCGGCGGCTCCCGGAGCGTATGGGCAACCGCCGGTGCCACCGGTCGAAGCATCGAAGCAGCGGATCCCCGCGGCCAGGCCGGCGACGACGTTGGCGATGGCCGTCCCGCGCGTGTCGTGGAAGTGGAACGCGATCCG
>DATHGS010000368.1:0-6024 GCA_035490155.1 Candidatus Methylomirabilota bacterium
GCCCCGAACTTGCGCTTGAGCCGCTCGCCGATGACCGCGATATGGGCCTCACCCGTCGCCACGAGGAGCTGCTCTCCGGTCGCCGATCGCTCCACGCGGGCCGATGGCTCCTCCTCGAGCATCCGCTGGAGGGCGGCCCCCATCTTGTCGAGATCGGCCTTCGTCTGGGGCTCGATCGCTACCGCCAGGGACGGCTCGGGGAACTCGAGCGGAGGCAGGATGATCGGATCGTCGCGGGACGTGAGCGTGTCACCGGTCTCGGTCGCGGCCAGCTTGGCAACCGCGCCGATCTCGCCGGCCATCAGCTGGCCGATCGGCTCCTGGTCCTTGCCGTGGAGCAGGAGGAGCTGGCCCATCCGCTCGTCCTCTTCGCGGTTCGGATTCCAGGCGTGTGCCTGGCCGTTGAGCGTCCCGGAGATGATCCGGATGTAGGTCAGTCGGCCGACGAAGGGATCGGCCGCGGTCTTGAACACGCGGGCGACGAGGGGGCCGGCCGGATCCGGCGTGATCGTCGCCGGGGCGCCCGTCCTGGCGTGCTTCGCTTCGACCGGCGGCTCCTCGGCGGCCGTCGGCATGTAGCGGATGAACGCGTCGAGCAGGGCGTTCATCCCGATCCCGCGGCCGGCGCTCCCGACGAGGACCGGGGCGAGGATCGAATCGCGGACGCCCTTGTGGAGGCAGGCGTCGAGCTCCGCGTCGCTGATCTCCTCGCCCTCGAGGTACTTCGAGAGGACGTCGTCGTCGGCCTCCGCGGCGGCCTCGAGGAGCTGGTCGCGGCGGCGGGCGATCTCGCCCTCGAGCTCGGCGGGGATGGGGATCTCGACCTCGGTCTTGCCGTCGAACTTCCAGGCCTTGCGATGGACGAGGTCGACGTAGCCGTCGAAGCCCTCGCCGGCGCCTATCGCGAGGTGGAGCGGCGCGATCTTGTTGCCGAAGGCGGTCCTGAGCGCGTCGAGGGCGACCGTCGGGTTGGCGTTCTCGCGGTCGCACTTGTTGATGAAGAACAGGGCCGCCCGACCGGTCGATCGGCCGAGCGCAACGGCGTTCTCGAGGCCGGCCTCGACACCGCCTGAGGCATCCACGACGAACACTGCGCCGTCCGCCGCCGCGAAGCCGGACACGACCTCCGACACGAAGTCCGGGTAGCCGGGCGTGTCGACGAGGGTGATCCGCGTCTCGTCATGCTCGAACGTCGCGACGGCGAGGCTGAGCGACTCGCGCCGTTTCTGCTCCTCCGGCTCGTAGTCGAGATGGGCGGTCCCGTCGTCGACGCGACCGAGGCGCTGGATCGCACCGGCCTGGGCGAGGAGGTGCTCGGCAAGGGTCGTCTTGCCGCCACCGGCGTGGCCCGCCAGGACGATGCTTCGAAGGTGGGCTGGGTCGACGCTCTTCATCGTCATCGACGGACGTACCTCACGATTGCTCGGCTCTCGGATGGTCGTGTCAGAGGAGCAGGCGGGGGGCGCGGCAGAGGCGCGGAAGAGGGCCGCCGGGCCGCGGTTTGGCCATGATAGTCGGCTATACTCCGGCCCGCGATGTCAGGACACTCAAAATGGTCGACGATCAAGCGCCAGAAGGGCGTCACTGACGCCAAGCGCGGAGCCCTTTTCACCAAGGTTGCTCGCGAGATCAGCGTCGCGGCTCGCCAGGGCGGCGGCGATCCTGACGCCAACTACCGGCTCCGCCTCGCGGTCGAGAAGGCGCGCTCGGTCAACATGCCGTCCGACAACATCAAGCGGACGATCGACAAGGCAGTCGGCGGCGGCGAGGCCGAGCAGTACGAGGAGATCGTCTACGAAGGCTACGGGCCCGGCGGTGTCGCGGTGCTCGTCGAGGCGGCGACCGACAATCGCAACCGGACGGCCGCCGAGGTCCGCTCGATCTTCACGAAGGCCGGCGGCCAGCTGGCAGGTTCCGGGGCCGTTGCCTGGCAGTTCGAGCCGCGCGGCCTGATCGCCGTGGCGCGCGACGCGGCCGTCGACGTGGATGAGGTGGCCCTTGCCGCCATCGACGCGGGTGCCGAGGACGTCGACACGGACGATCCGGAATCGATCGGGATCTACACCTCGCCGGCCGACCTCGAGCGCGTCCGCAAGGCCCTCGACGGGGCCGGCGTCGCGGTTGACTCGGCCGAGAACACGATGGTCGCCAAGCAGACGGTCGAGCTCGACTCGGCCAGGGCGCGCCAGGCGCTGCGCCTCGTCGAGCTGCTCGAGGATCTCGAGGACGTCCAGCGGGTCACCGCCAATTTCGACATCCCCGAGGACGTGTTCGCCGAGGTCGCCGGGTGATCATCCTCGGGATCGACCCGGGGACAGCGGCACTCGGCTACGGGGTCGTCGAACGAATCGGCGGACGGCTCAGGGCGATCGACCATGGTTGCCTCGTGACATCGGCGGACCTGCCGATGCCGGAGCGGTTGCTCGCCATCCACGGCCTGCTCGACGATCTGCTATCGCTCCATGAGCCGGCGATCGTCGCGGTCGAGCGGCTCTTCTTCAGCCGCAACGCCCAGACCGCGATCGCGGTCGGCCAGGCCCGCGGGGTGGTCCTCCTCGCCGCGGCCCAGCACGGTAAGCCGGTTCGCGAGGCGACCCCGAACGAGGTCAAGAGCGCGATCGCGGGCTACGGCGCGGCCGACAAGGAGCAGGTCCAGCGGATGGTCCAGCTCGTTCTCGGGATGGCCGAGCTGCCGCGCCCGGACGACGCCGCCGACGCGCTGGCGATCGCGGTCTGCATCGCCAACCGCATGGGCCAGACGGATCGGGTCAACGCAGCAGTGTTCGATCGCGCGGCCGTCGCGCCGATCCAGCGCGGCGAAACGCCATACGACCGGGCGGTTCGTGAGGCGATCGCGGCGGAGCGGAAGGCGGACAGCAAGCTGGAGCGCCCCGCGTCGTGACGGCAGCGTGACCGGCGCTGGCGGCGACGCGTGATCGCGTCCGTCGAAGGTCGCGTCGGGGCCGTCGCGTTCGATTCGGTCGTCATCGAGGTCGGTGGGATCGGCTATCGCGTATTCACGTCTCCGGCGATCCTCGTGATGGCCGTCCCCGGGTCGACGTTCAAGCTCTTCACCTACCACCTCGTCCGCGAGGATCAGCAGGCGCTGTTCGGCTTTCGGTCGCCGGAGGACCTGGGCTTCTTCACGCTCCTGTTGACCGTGACCGGCGTCGGGCCGAAGGTCGCGCTGGCCATCGTCGGATCGCGGCCGACGCCCGACCTCCAGCTCGCGATCATGGCCCAGGACCAGGCCGTCCTCGTGTCAATCCCGGGGATCGGCAGGAAGCTCGCCGAGCGGATCATCTTCGAGCTCAAGGAGAAGGTGGCGGCGGCGGGCATTGCCTTCGCGACGGCAAGCGGCGCGGTCGCCGGCGGCGGCGCAACCGAGGGCGAGGTGGTAGCTGCCCTCCAGGCGCTGGGCTACTCGCTCAGCGAGGCCCGCGAGGCGTCGCACGCCGCGCTCGTCAACGCGACGATCGGGGGGACGCTCGAGGATCGAGTCAAGGCAGCGCTGCGGACCCTGCTCCGCGACTGAGGTCGCCTCACGCGCCGTCGCGCGGAGCCGGAATTCTCGCCCCACGAGTACATCGGACAGATTCGAGCGCCAGGTCGGCGCGAAACGAGCCGAATCTGCCTCTCTGACTCGTGCCACGAGAATTCCAGGCAAAACCAGCCCATCAAGACGTCTCGCACGTCGGATGTACTCGCACCACGAGTATCCGCGCCTTGGCGCGGCCCGGCGACGCCCAACGACCGCGACTGCGGTCAGGGCCTCCGGCCGGCCAGGGCGTCGCCGTGGATGCCGCGCGGGTCGATGGAAGCGCGGCCTTCGCGGGCGGCCATCTCGGCAAGTGACTCGTTGTCGAGGATTCCGAGGGTCGCGTCCCGGACGTCGAGCATGATGTCGCGCAGGGCACACGTCGATTCGTCCGGGCAGGAACAGGATGCGTAGTAGCGCAGGCTGACGCAGGGCAGGGGAGCGAGCGCCCCGTCGAGCAACCGGATGACGCGCCCGATCGAAACGGTCGCGGGATCGTCGGCCAGGGCATAGCCGCCGTGGGCCCCGAGCGTCGTCCGGACGATGCCGCCGCGCTTGAGGGTCGCCATGATCTGCTCGAGGAACTTGGGGGGCAGGTGGTTGCGCTGGGCAAGGGTCGCGAGCGGGACGGTGACATCGCGGCCGCTGCGGACAAGGTCGGTCAGGGCACGCAGGCCATATTCGGAGCGGCGGGAGAGTCGCATGCCGGCATTCTAGACAGGAACTCCTAGCTCCGGGTGGGGATTAGCCGAACGTGGAGAAGCCCATCGAACAGGCGTGCTATATGGCTCTGGCCGTGATAGACTCGCGCCCGATGGCGGACGACCTTTCCCGGATCCTGGCACCGGACCTCGTCGACGAGAGCGACCGGATCGTCGAGGGCGCCCTGCGACCACGAACGCTCGACGAATACATCGGTCAGCGCGAGGTCAAGGCGAACCTGTCGGTGCTGCTGACGGCCGCGAAGGGGAGGGGAGAGGCCGCCGACCACGTCCTGCTGTACGGCCCGCCCGGCCTCGGCAAGACGACCCTGGCGACGATCATCGCCCGCGAGCTCGGCGTCAACGTTCGCTACACGTCGGGGCCGGCGATCGAACGAGCGGGGGACCTCGCGGCGATCCTGACGGCGCTCGACGAGCGTGACGTCCTGTTCATCGACGAGATCCATCGGCTCAATCGGGCGGTCGAGGAGATCCTCTATCCGGCGATGGAGGACTACGCCCTCGACGTGATGATCGGGAAGGGCCCGTCGGCGCGCAGCCTCCGGCTCAGCCTCAAGCCGTTCACCGTCGTCGGGGCGACGACCCGGGCGGGGAGAATCAGCTCCCCGCTCCGCGACCGTTTCGGCGCCACGTATCGGCTGGACTTCTACGAGGAGGACGACCTGACCGCGATCGTCGACCGCTCCGCCCGGATCCTCGACGTGGAGATCGAGCCCGCCGCGGCCCGGGCGATCGCGGCGCGTGGCCGCGGAACCCCGCGGATCGTCAACCGCCTCCTCAAGCGAACCCGCGACCACGCCCAGGTCCACGGCGACGGCCGCGTCGACGAGGCGACCGCGACCGCGGCGATGCGCCAGATGGAGATCGACGACGAGGGCCTTGACTCGACGGACCGCAAGCTCCTCGCGGCGATCATCCAGAAGTTCGCCTCGGGGCCGGTCGGCGTCCAGGCGCTCGCGGCCGTCCTGTCGGAGGAGGTCGAGACGATCGAGGACGTCTACGAGCCGTTCATGCTGAGGCTCGGGTTCCTCGATCGGACGCCGCAGGGTCGAATCGCGACCGAGTTGGCCCGGGCCCACATGGCCAGGCTCGGCTACGAGATCCCGCCGCCCCGACGCTCCGAACCCGAGATGCCCGGCTTCTGGGATGACGGCGCGATTGCCGAGGGGGAGGGCTAGATGGCCAGCCTCGATCCGCTGAACTTCATCGGTTTCTTCGGCCGCGACCGGTGACGGACGGACCGATCGCCGAGTCGCTCACGGACGAACGGACCGACCGACCGGTGTCGCCGCCGTCATTCGAGAGTCCGGCGTCCCGTTACGACGTCCTCGTTCCGCCGCCCGCGGACGGATCGACGCGCGCCCGAGTCGGTCGTCTCACGCTGGCGCACGGCGTCGTGGAGACGCCCCAGTTCATGCCGGTCGGCACGAACGCGACGGTCAAAGCGCTCGACCCGGACGACATCGCCGCGACCGGCGCGACGATCATCCTGTCGAACACATATCACCTCTATCTCCGGCCCGGCCACGAGCGGATCGCCCGGCTCGGGGGCCTCCACGAGTTCATGTCCTGGGACAAGCCGATCCTGACCGACTCCGGGGGCTTCCAGGTCGTATCGCTCGGCGACCTGCGGGTGGTCGACGACGACGGCGTGACGTTCCGGAGCCACCTCGACGGGACACTCCACCGGTTCACGCCCGAGGTCGCGATCGGGGTCCAGGAGGCGCTCGGTGCGGACATCGCCGTCGCCTTCGATCCCGAAGA